>NZ_JBSQAV010000005.1:0-70692 GCF_053851515.1 Mycoplasma sp. 773 | reverse complement strand
GTGAAATTTACTAGCTTTTTTGAAAATTTAGCCTAGTTAGTTTTTGCTTTTTTTTTTTTAAAAAAAAAAAAAAAAAATAGAGTTTTAATAATTGTGTAACAATTTCTTATTAAAAACTCTATTTTGAATTAGATTATTGACATTACAATAGAAAGAACAAGAACAAACAAGATTATGCCGATTACTGAAATTGAAAGTTTTTTTAATTTTATAGTACCGAGTTTTTTGCTTTTTATAGCAATAAAGGTAATTGCAATTATTGTTAATAATGCACTAATTGCAAATATTGCATAACCAGCTTGGTTTAAAGCTTTCTTTCCTTCTAGATTATTATCTTTAATTTGAATTTCCGCTTTTAGATATGAATTTGTAAATTTTTCTTTGTCCTCTTTTTTATCTGGTTTTTTATTATCGATTAAAGCAGCAAGAATATCAAATCTTTCAATAATGTTTTTGACTTGCTTAGTGTAATTATCATATCAGCTAAAAATATTAATAGTTCTTGAACCAGTTGAAGAAATTAAACGAGATATTTGTTTATTTATAAGGTCATAATATTGATTTATTAAATTTAAATCAAATCCATTTTGAGCAAAGTTTTTCTTAATAATGTCTTTATTTATCTTAATTATTTCTTCAAATTGTATTAAAACAGCTTTAAGAGAGTTAGCAAGACTACTAAAATAATCTACACCATTGATTGTTGAAGAAAATAAACTAGTTAATAATAGATAATTTGAGTTTTTAATGTCGGCTTCGATAACAGATTTGTTATTTTCGTTTTTTAAGAGATTTTCAGCAGCTTTTGTGATTATATCGTTAGCAGCATTTACATACGATTCTTTATTAGTGATTAAAACCCCTGTACCAACCATATTATATAAAACGCTACGTAGCGTATCATTTCTTAAATCATTATAGTTTATTTTGTCATCAATTCCCAAAGCGGTAAATATTTTGCTAAATAGTTGTTTATTTTCTTTAATTATTTCTTCATATGCGTAATTGAGTGATTCTTGTTCCGGAGAAGTATCAATATTTATTTTAATTACATAATCACGACTCTTTTTAGGATCTACTCTATCACTAATTCTCACTGTTGCTGATAATGAATTTCCACCTTCACTTTTTAGATTAATTACGCTATATTTAAATCTAGTGTTAATGGCATTATCAAAAAAGAATATCTTTTCTTTTTCTTCTGCTTTTGAACTATCAAAAAACGTTTTTAGATTGTTTGCTGTTTTAGATGTGTAAATTGAAGAAACATTAGGTATTAGCGAAGGAAGAGCTTGAATTTGCTCTTGGGTATCAATTTCTTTTTGTTGTTTATCCCCGGGAATTATTGGCGGTTTTCTTATTGGTTCATCTTCTTTTTTATTTTTTTGTTCATCAAGAATGAATTTTTTATTCTGATCAAGATCAAATTTAACAAATTTCTTATGCAATTTCGAAACAATGTAATCTTCTCATGATGCAAAGTCTTTGGGCTGAGTAAAACTAAAACCATTAATTGTATTTTCTTTTTCTTTGAAGGTGCCGAATTTAATATTAATTTGTTCTCCTATTTTAGGAATGTCTACCTTGTCAAAAAGCATGTTTGGAAGTTGCTTTTGCAACGCACCAAAGTAATCCTTTATTAATTTATCAAGTCTTTGTTTGGTAATTGTATTAAGTTGTTCTTTATCTTTTGTAATTTTTCCATTTGGCTTAATTTGTTCTTCATAGTTAGTTTCTTTAGTTTTTCCGACCTTTATGTTATCAAATTTTTGCCCTTCGTATTCAATTACAGATGGAATGTAATTTTTATTAGTTGACATTACATATGGAAAAACAATTGTGAAACCAAGGTTATTCATATGCTTAGTTTTTAATGTATCTTTGTTTTTTTCAAGATACTGTTGTAGGACTTGGATGTAGATAAGTTTTTCTAAATTAGGTTTAAAATCCTTGTCTAAATCTTTCAACAATTTTCCTTTTTCATTATCAAGATATTTAATGGTAAAGTCAATTATTTTTTCAACATTTTTTTCCACATTATCTTTTGTAAATTTGGCAAAGGTATCGAAGTCGAGAGCTAGGCTAGGTTTTTCTGGAGCTTTTGGTTTTTGCTTATTTGGGTCAGCGGGTTTTTGAGGCGCATCTTGTTTGAGTTCTTTTGTTTCATCTTGACGATTGTAGGCAGAAATAAGAGCTAACGAGGGAAGCGGGATCACACTGATTAAACTTAAAGAGAATAATTTATTTTTTAATTTCATAATTTTCCTCCTTGACTAATTTTAGTTTTTGCTCCATTTTTAGCATATATAGCCTTTGCTTTAAATGTTTTTCTTCAAGAAATTGGTCAAGACTTAGTCCAATTTTTTGCAATGATTCATAGTAATTAATTTTAGTTGTTATTTCTTTGATTTGCAAATTATCAAATTTTATCTTATTGTTTTGTTTGTATAATTCTAACTTACTAAATGAATTAATGTTAATTTCGTTTTCTTTGATGATTATATTTGCGTTAATTAAAAATAAAAATAATTCTTTTTCTTGATCAAGGTCTCTAATTTTAATAACTGTGTTTTCAAATGCCATCATTGAATTCGAATTAGCAAGACCCCACTCATCCTCTTCATCAATATTGATAAATAATATGGCATTTCTGATTGATAGATGTTTATTACCAATGAAGTGAATATTAATTTTAAATGAATTATTATTAATCATTATTTAATACCCCCAAAACCTTCGTTTGCTTTTGTTAATAAAACAATTTCTTCAATTTCCTTTTCGCGTTTAGTACGAATTATTTTTTTCTTAACCTTTGCAATATCTTCTTCAATTTGATTAATAATTTTATTGGTTGTAACAAGGTCATTTTTGGCATTGTAGAAAAATGACTCAATTAACAATGAATATATAGCATTTTCTAAAATGATGTTTATTTCATTTTCAACAAAATCCTCAATACCGGGATAAATTTTATACCCAGAAATATCACCAACTGAATTTTGTTTATCAACTTCATTTACTAGTTTATTAATGTTGAATTCATCAATAGGAAGAACTGTAAAGTGCCCGTTATAATTTTTGTTGGTATTAAGAACAAAATTAACTTTTGAATAGTTATTATCTATATATAAGGTCTTAACTAATTGACTAACTCTTCAAGCAAGATTGGTAGCCTGTTTTTCTTCTTCACCAAAGGATTTTATTACGTTAAACTTGTTTTGATTGCAAAATTCACTAGCTCTTTGGCCAATTGTTATAAAATCATCGTGTTTAGGATTTACATTTGTAAGTAGCTTTTTTTCATATCTACTATATGAATCTGTTGAGTATTTTTGGTTCTCGGTCAAATAAATCCAAAGTACTGATCGTTTTTTAAATATATTACGTAATTTTTGAATAGTTTTATTATTATTTTCAGAATCATTAATTAACTTATTTTTTATTGTGTATTTTTCCTTAATAGCATTGATTAAGTTGATATTTAGCAATGCATTAGAAATATTGAATTTTAGCTTTCTCGTAAGCTTCATTATCTCAATCAAAAGAATATTTTTGGAATTATTTACCTTTGTCAATATTCCTTCAAGGTTTTGTAATTTTTCTTCTCATTTTTTTAAATGCATACTATCATCCTATAATACTTTTTTCGTTGTAAAATATGTTTAATAAATTAGATTCATTATCTGTTTTAACAATAATATTTTCAATAATTTCAACAAAGAAATTCTTATTTAATAATTGCTTTATCTCTTCATTGAAGTAAAGTGCTATTTTTGATTTAAATAGGTTAGTTTCAGTTCTTAGATTAATTGATTCAATATTTGTTGATGGAAATTGCTTTATAAATGGTACTAGGTAGTAATTATTCAATCTTTCGTCCAATTTATAGGATAAAACAAATTCATCCAAAATAATTTCATATTTTTTATTTTGAGCCTGTTTTAGATAATTAAACAATTTTTTAACATCCATATCCTTTGATTTTGTTTGAGCTTTTAATTGAATTGTTGACATTAATTTATCAAAGGAGATAAAGTTAGGTTGTTTCTTTAGTTGCATGAAATCATAATTAAATACTTCTAAATCATTTTGTACGGCTTTTAAAATATTTTGTTCTTTCCTACTTAACTTCATTTGAAACTCCTTGGTTTATGACATTATTTTTCTTTGTAATTACTGTTAGAGTTCAAATTAGATTTATAACAGTTGATATGTTAAATAAAACAGCAAAACTTAAAGTAGTGATTACAAAAATTTGGTCCAGCGAAAGTTTTGAAGGAATATTATAGAATGATTGGTTATTATTTGAAAGTAGTAATGCATTTAAACCATTAATTATTAGGGTAAATATTACTAATAAAACCAAACTCTTCAATATTATTGAAACATATATAGGTTCATTTGAAGTTTTGTATTTATAAAGCATTAATATTAAAATGCTGAATATTGAAGAAAATAAAAGAGTAATATTTGTGACAATAATTTCTTGATTTTTTAAACTTACAATTGCGGTTATTATTCAAATTAGTGTAAAAATAAAGCCGGTAAAAATTGTATTTAATAAAACTCCTTTAATTTTTAGTGGTTTTAGAAAACTTACTAGGACATAACTAATAAAAAATAGGACAATAAATATTAAGCCAATAAGATAAATATAATTTCTTGATGGTTTTTCAGCATCAATGACATTTGAACTTGTTTTATAAAATAGTGCACGAATAAATCAAATTACAGTAGTAAAGGCAAAACCAATATAAAGAAGTAGTCTTTCTCTAGATTCATTATTTTTTTGTTGTTTTGATGCAGTTCATAAAATTCTTTCGATATTGATTCCAAATATTAGCACTCCTAATGTGACAAAAATTAGAATTAAGTAAAATAGATTAATTCCACTTTTTTGTGAAAATAAACTTATAAAGAATTGATGTACAGGATTATTATCTAGAAAATCAAATTTTTGCTCATCTTTTTTGATGGTGAATATTCATGCTGATATCGTAGCCATAAATCCTATGACTAAAATTGATCGAGAAATAATTGAAATAATAAGAGTTTTTTTGTTTTTGTAAAATAAAGGATTAGTTTTTTTCTTTAATTTGTATGTATAAATTGCATAGGCAACATCGACAATTAATAATATAACTGATAAGAATGATAAATAGTAGTAACTTAGTGTTTTTTCATTAAACATCGTAAATAACAATATTACAGAAATAATTGATAGGGTTGAATATATGATAAATCAAGGTATATATTTTTTAGCCGATTCTTTATGGGTGAAGATATTGGAAAAGTTTTTGCTAATTGTGTATAAAAAGATACTAATTAATAGCGAAATTCTGAATATAGCAAGGTAATTAATACGTTCCAATGATAAACTTGAAAAGTTTAGGAAGTATTCAGGGGTATTTGTAAAAGGAGCGAAAAGTTTTGTTGAAAAAATTGTTATGGGGGCAAAAAATAAGATTAATCCTGATAAAAAAATAAACAAGGAAATGATAGTAATTTTCAAGATTGATACTAACAAATTTTTTCGCTTATTATTGAATAATGACTCAAAGTCATCATATATGCGATTTTCTTTGACTGTGGAATTTTGCATTATCTTGTGGTTCCTTTCTTGAATTTAAATTGCTCTGGAATATTCTCATCACCTAATCCGTTTGCAAATAGGTTGGTTTTTTGTAGATTTGGATAAAGATTTTTTAGAGCTTGTCTATATGATTTTGTTTGATACTTGCCACCACCATAAATTAAGTCATATTCTGGAAGATTATATGTCCCGAATAAACCTTGATAATTAAAACCTTCTGATCTAAACGCAAGAGCAAGCCCAGTTCTTGCAAATTGATTGGTTGTATGGTGAATAGCAACTAATTCATTATTTTGGTTTCTAATTGATGAACCAGATGATCCGCCAGCTGGTGCCCATCTTCTTGGTAGATAGTTAAGGCTCATGCTGATATATTTCTTATTTTCATATTCAAATAATTTATCGCCATTGATTGGCGCACTAATAAAAGAATCTAGAACCCCAGGTTTGTCAGCGAATGAACGATAACCAATTTGATATGATAAATAATTTCCTCTATTTAGCACATCACTAGGGAATGAAGATGGCCCGTTTTCAGAATTGGTTAATTTTGCATCATAAAAGTCATAATTAGCATTAAATCATAAACTAAATGAATAACCAAACTTTGCTCTTTCTCTTTGATCATCATCGATGTATGCTTTTAAATAGAAATCTTCACGGGCGCTTGGCCATCCAACGGCAAATAAATGATCAAGACTAGGTGGAATCTTTCCGCTTAACGGATAATCTATTGCTTGATAATCCGCAAGATATGATTTGCTTCTAAATTTGATATGAGATTTTTTATCATTGGCATAATCATTTGTAACTTCTTTAGCTAGATTGAAATCTTTTTTAGCCTTTAAAGCTTCGGTTAAGGTTGCTGAATTAGAGGATGCTGAAAAATCTTTAATTTTTTCAAAGTCAATTTCAATAACAGCAAAATCAGCAAATTCTTCAACACCTTCATAAATTTTCTTTTGACGTTCTGATAAGAAATCAGTTGGATGAGTGCTTAGGTAGTCAGTTGCATTAAAAATGGTTCTAATTGCATCTTTATTTTGAGTTCCAAAAGTTGTGATATTGTCATCCATATCCGATATTCTTAGTTTTGCTCCGCTATGAATGTCTTTATTAATTCTTGTTAATGAAAATCCACTTAAATCCTTAGTTATAGCCCTTGCAACGTGGGCATTTGTTCCAAAATATCATTTAGTTGGATATTTTCCTGTGCTATCTGGTTGAAAGTCTAGAATTCACATAGTACCAGATTCAACATTATTTTCCTTCTTTGATTCAGCACGTTTTTTGTATTCATTAATTTTTTGCTCTAATTCCTTAATTTCTGCCGGTCTTGTATGTTTTTCGAAATGAGTTATTCTATCATCATATTCTTTAAGACTTTGTGTTTTTTGCTTGTTAAGACTTTCCACAAGATGTTCATCAGTATTTTCTTTTATTTTTTTATCTCAATCTGCTTCAACTTGTTTTTTATCTTCTTTTAGCTGAGCAATTTTTTCTTGAATTTTTTTCTTGAAGGTTTCTTCATTTTTTTCATCTTTTCAGAATTTAATTAAATCATTAGATTCAGAAATTTCTTTTTCATAAGTTTTGTAATTACTTATTGAAATTGAAAATGTTTGTTTAGCTATTTTTAGATACTGTTCGTTAATGATTGTTCTTGCGACACCTATGGTTTTAAAGATATCTGGTTTTCCTAATGAATCAATTAAACTAGGTTGCTTACCAACCTCAACACCATTTAATTCTAATCCATCTAATGTGCCATCTTGTTTGTATGTAGGGACACTGAAACCTTTGTAGGCGGAATTTTCATAGGTATCTAATTTTAATTCTTGCGCTTTTTGATCAAATTCTTTTTTCTTTGCATCGCTTATATTTAGGAAAGCTCTGAAATCTTTTAAATTATTAATACCGTTTTTCTTATAATTATCTTTCAGTCCTTCTACATATTCATTGTTATCTTTTTTATAACGATCATATTGACTTAATTTTTGATATTTTTGAATTTCACTTTCTTCAATTTTTTCATCAGAAACTCTTCCATTAGGTCTATTACCTTCACTATCAACATTGAAATTATTTTTGTTTAAACCTGATAGTTTAAATTTGTAATTTTTTTGCGTGTTAGTTGCTTTGTTTCTAAATACAAGTCTAATTTCAGCTTCGCCAGTGGTGTTGGCCTTATCTGCCAAATCAATATTAAAGACACTAAATTCAATTTTTTTGTTTATCGCATCATCTTTGGCTTTTATAAGCAGTGATGCATATTGTTTTTGAAGTTGACTAGGAAAGATTTGCTTTTTTTCATGATAAGGGAAGAGATTTTCAAAAGATAAAACAAAATTAGTCTCAATATCTTGGGAACTAGTTAATCTATTAAAATCAGCTAAAAATTGTTCATCAGAATATTTAAGAGTGCTATCAATCTTTGGTTTACCATCGTTTTCTTCGTTAATTTTGCGAATATTTTCTAGTTCACTAGAAATTTGATTGTTTAGTTGAGATAATTTAGTTTTTGCTTTTTTTAGTTCAATGTTACTAATGTTATTATCTTCAAGCAATTCATTAATTTTTTTAATTTCATTTTTTGATTCGATATAGGCCTTGCTTTTGAAATTTGTTTTATTTTCATTTTCAACATTTTTTAATAAACCTTCTAATTTAGTAAGGGCTTCCTTAACTAAACGCTTTTCTTTATCTTGCTTATTTTCACATGAAATTAAGCCTAGAGTGGGCAGAAAACTTAATACCGATGATGATATTAAAATATTTAGCAAAGTGCGTTTTTTCTTTGTATTCATAATCTTTCCTTTCAAATGCTATATTTTTATAATTTATAGTTTAAGGTTTTAATTTATAAATTAAACTTGTATTCAATTATTAGGAATTATATACTACTTTTATTTAAAAAACGAGTTTTTTACTCGTTGTTTAAACCTAATTATTTTTTTAGTAATGAGTCGAATTTTTTTTGGGTTTCATTATCTATAGAAACTATTGAAACTGCTACGGCCCCAATTCCTGTATGAATAGAAACATCGGCTGGTAACTTGTATGTATAAATTGGAATCTGATCATTTATGATGTTTTTAAATTTTGTCAAAAGCTCCTCAATCATTTCATTATCTGAATGAAGAACAAAAAGCACTTTTCCATCAGGAGTGTCTTTGTTTTTATTTCACATATCTGTAACAGTTTTTTCAAGTGATTTAGTAAATACGCGCCCAATTGAATCCTTTTCTAATACACCATTGTCAAAAGCGATTAGTGGAACTATTTTTAATAATTTAGCTATTGCAGCAGCACCTTTTGAAAGCCTTCCACCTTTGACAAGAGCGTCGTTAAATTGTGGAATTAAGATTAATCTTTCATTATTTATTTCAAAATGTTTTATAGCCTCTTTAAAAGAAACGCCTGAATTAATTTGAGATTCAAATTTAAATAAATCTTTTAGAATCAAGAAGGAAATTCTTTTTGATTCAACAATATATACTTTGTTGTTATCTTGAAATTGTGTTTTAAGAAATGATGTTTGTGATGATAAAAATTTAGAGATAGGATAAACTAAAATTAAATCATACTCATTTAAGTATTTGTTTATCTCGATATCATTAATCGCTGGCGAAGAAGCTGCAGTGGTGGCATTAATTTTTTTATTTTCTCTTCACATTTTAGCATAATCATCAACAACAATGTCTCTTCCGATTTGATATGTTTTACCGTCTATTTCGCATTGCAATGGTATAAATCCTCAACCAAGCTCATTAGCCTGCTTTTCTGTTAATCCAGATGAAGAATCAACAATAATTTTTATTTTCATACATTCCTCCTAAAAAATGGTTGTAGCAAAATAATTTAGTATTATATATAAATAATTTAAAAAAAAATTATAAAAACCCACAAAATAAGTTGATTTATTAAATTTTTTATATTTATATTTATGTTTGCCATTAGTACTTTTTCGTTTTTTAATTAGTATAAAAAGTTTTAAAAATTAAAAGTTAGCTATAATTTTAAAAATATTAAACAATAGAGTTTTAAAATAATCATAACCAAACTAGTTGGTCTTAACTTAAGGAGTTATTTACATTATGAATTTTTTAGAAGAGCTTAAAAACAGAAAAATACTAAATAATATTTCTAACGAAGAAAAGTTTTCTCAAATTTCTCATGATTCAGGAATTTATATTGGTTTTGACCCTACCGCCAAAAGTCTTCATTTAGGAAATTATTTGCAAATTGCTACTTTATTAAGATTTAAGAAACAAGGCTATAAGGCTTATGCAATTCTAGGAGGGATTACTGGGATGATTGGTGATCCAAGTTTTAGAAAGAGTGAAAGAAGCTTCCTTGATCAAAAAACCCTTATCAACAATAAGGAATCAATAAAAAAACAACTAGAAAATTTTGGTTTATCAGTGATTGATAATATCGAATTTTATAAAGATATGACGTTATTTGATTTTCTTTCACAAATAGGAAAAATGATAAATGTAAATTATTTATTAGAAAAAGAAAGTATTGCAACTCGATTGGATAATGGATTAACATTTACTGAATTTAGTTATCAGCTTATTCAAGGTTGAGACTTTAAGAACATGTTTGAAAAGTATGATGTGAAGATTCAGGCTGGCGGTTCAGATCAATGAGGTAATATTACAACTGGTCTTGAGTTTATTAGAAAAATTTATGGAGACGCTGCTTGTGCGATTGCTTTAACAATTAATTTATTAACTGATGAAAATGGAAATAAATTTGGTAAGTCAACTGGTGGCGGCTCCTTGTGGTTAGATAAAAATATGACAACTCCTTATTCTCTATATCAATTTTTATTAAATCAATCAGATTCCAAAGTGGATGAATATTTAAAGACATTAACTTTTCTTAAATTAGATGAAATTCAGAATATTATGAGAGAGCATGAGCAAGCTAAATTTAAAAGAGTAGCGCAAAGAATTTTAGCATTTGAAGTGGTTAAGGATATTCATGGAATACAATATGCAAATCAGGCAAAAAAAATAAGTGAAATTTTATTTGCAAATAGTAAAGAGGAATTATTAATTAGCGATATTGAAATAATTAAAGAATCCCTTAAAACTTTTAGTGTTAAACACGGTACTAAATTTATTGATTTTATAAAGGAAAATAAAATCACTTCTTCAAATAGGGAAACTCGAGAATTTATAGCTAAAAAATCCTTTATGCTTGATAACGAGATTGTTGAAAATGAAAATATTGTAATTAATTTTGATAGATATGATAATAAGTATGCAGTCCTTAAAAAAGGAAAAAAAGAGTTTTTTATTTTAATAAATGCAAATTAGAAGAAAAAATATTCTACCCTTAAATTTAATTAACAAAATAAAATTTAATTTATTTGATTTGTTTTATGTAAAATAGCAAAAGTACAATTGATATTTGCAAAAGATGGAAATTACTATTAAAGATTTTGCAGAAATAAAATAGAGGATGATTATAACATAAGATATTTTGGAGATAAAAGACTAGATAATTTTGAAAAATACAAAGAAATCTCGAACCTTAATTTTTTTGTTGTTAACAAAGCCAAGAGTATATGCTGATTTTAGCTGTGAATAATTTTTTATAATTTAAATATGAAGATAACTGATGTATGCTAGGCAATAATTTTCCAAACTTATATTATGGTTTGCAAAAAATAGAATGCCTAGCAAAAAATAGTAATTGTTTTTGTAATAATTTTTAGATTAAGAATATGTATTTGCACAAGTTAAATAGCAATCCTTAGAAGCAAAATAGAAGTATTGATACTTATTTTGAATTGCTATTTTTTTAATACTTTTGGTAATAAAGCTCCTTATTTTGAAAATATTGATATTAAGAAAATTATTTTAGCTATTGAAAAACTGTGGATACGATGTTTTGCAACTAATTTACTAAGATAGCAATATTAATTATTTTTAGGGTGATTGCTGAAAAAATTATTTTTTGTTATAAAAAAAGCATGTTAGGTGAAACATGCTTTTTTAAGATACAAGAATAACTATTTTTTAATTTCTTTCAATCTTGCGCTTTTTCCTTTAAGACCTCTCATGTAGTAAAGTTTAGCTCTTCTAACCTTATTTTTTCTAGTTACTTGAATAGCAGAAATTAAAGGAGAGTTAATTTTAAATACACGTTCAACGCCAATACCATATGAATCTTTTCTAACAGTGATAGATTTATTGATACCTTCACCATATGCAGCAATAACTAGCCCTTCAAATACTTGAATTCTTTCTTTATCGCCTTCTTTAATTCTAACATGAACTCTAACTATGTACCCTTCTCTTATTTCGGGAAGATCTGTTCTAATTTGGTCTTTTTCTACAAGTTCTAATAAGCTACTTCTCATTTTTTATCCTTTCGATAATATCTTTACGATTTTTTAGTGTTTTTAAATAAGCATGTTTCTCACGTCATTCTTTTATTAGTTTATGATTACCAGAAAGTAATATTTCAGGAACTTTTAGTCCTTTATATTCTGCTGGTCTAGTGTATTGGGGATAGTCAAGTAGTCCTTCGTTTTCAAAACTTTCGTTTTGATGGCTCCCCTTGCGCAAAACTCCGGGAACTAATCTAGCAACAGCTTCGCAAACAACCATAGCTGCAGTTTCTCCACCTGTTAGAATATAATCTCCAATTGATAATTCTTCATCCACAAAATTTAAAACGCGTTCATCAAAACCTTCATAATGGCCACACACGAGTGTTATTTCATTATGCTTAGCAAGTTCGTGTGCTTTCATTTGGTTGAATTTTTGTCCTTGTGGACTAATTAGGATTTTATAACTATTGGGTAGTGTTTCAAGAGCGAGATCGATAGGCTCGACTTGTAGAAGCATCCCATCACCCCCGCCGTATATAGAATCATCAACCTTATTTCTTTTTTCTTTTGAAAATTTTCTAAAATCAATAATATTTAATTCTAGGTGCCCAAGACGTATTGCTTTGCCTATAACACTATAGGTTTTAAATGCTTCAAAATGTTCTGGGAATATTGTGAGAATGTTTATTTTCATAACTATTTGTTTTTTGATTCGATGTATTTTTTGTAGAAATCGTTCTTCTTTAAAAGAGTTCTAACTGTTTCAGTAGGCTTTGCTCCGTTGTTTAAGTATACAGTTGTTAATTCTTCATTTAGATATAAATTTTTTGTATGAGGATCATAGTATCCTAATTCATCAATAAATTTTCCATCACGTGGTGCTCTAGCATCAGAAGCAACAACTTTATATGTAGCATGGAATTTTTTTCCGGTTCTTTTTAGTCTTAATTTAACCATAAGTATTCCTCCTTGAAGTTTTTATATATTTTTAGTATATTTAAATTTTAATAAAAAAATTTTAACATAAAAAAATAAATGTTAAGTAAAAATGCTTAACACTTTAATTTGATTTTTACATTTGATATAAGCAAAGATAATTTGTATTATTTAGTTTTATAGTTTTATAAACTATAAATAGTATAATTATTATTATGAACAAAGAATTATTAAAAGAAAAATTAAACTATTCATTTGCACCATATTCAAAGGTTAAAGTGGCAGCTTTAGCTATTGATAAGTTGGGCAATGAATATTATGGAGTCAATTGTGAAAATGCTGCGTATCCTAGTGGACTTTGCGCTGAAAGATCTGCACTTTTTGGTTCGGTAGCATATGGCGCAGAAGTGGGGACATTTAAGGAAATACATATAATTAGCAATTTGAATAAAATATTATTCCCATGCGGTGCCTGTCTACAAGTAATGTCTCAATTTTTAGATAAAGATTCCAAGGTAGTATTGCATTCTACTGATCTAACTGAGGAAAGACAATTTTCGATGAATCAATTAATACCTAGCGCAGTAAAAAATGAAGACATTATCCACGCTGCAAAATAAAATGGGGATTTTATGGAAACTGAACATGTTTGCGATTTAAAACATCTTGATTTGCATGGAAATAATTTTGGAGAAGAAATTTCTTATTATTTAGAAAAATTTTCAATATCACAAAAAGAATTGGCACAACGTTTAGGGCTTAGTGCTCAATATGTCTACATAATCATTAATAGCAAAACGAATGTTAATTTAAGTATTGCGATTATTGAAGGCTTGGAAAATGTTTTTAATTTGGAATTAGGTACGCTATCTGAGGTTTATTCAATATATGCTAATAAGGAAAAATCTAATCTGCAAGATGCTGAAAAACTTTTGGTGCAATATGGAGAGGACTTTATCATTAAGAATCCAAGTTTGCCACTGGTAAGTAATATTAAATTAACAAAGGATATGCCTATTAGCAAAAAATTGATGATTATGAATAGGTTTTATGGCGTTGCTAATTTAGATAATTATACCCAATATTTGCGTGAAAATGCACTAGCAGATGAAAGTATTTATGCCAACCCTAATAGTAAGGTTTGAATTCGATTTTGTGAGTTATCGGTTTTAGAAACAATTAGTACTAAAAAAATTGGTGTTTTTAGAAAAAATAATTTTGAAGTTGTGTATAAAAGAGTTGTTAAATTAATATGCGCTAAAAATTTAAACTTTAAAAATAAAATTGATGAAATACAAAATTATTTATTGACTAAAGGAATTATTTTGATTACAATGCCTTTTATCGAGAATAGCGATATTGCGGCCATTACTTTTCAAAAAGGAGCTAGAAGACTTATATTTGTTTCGGATATTTTTAATTGTGAAGCATTTATTTTTAACTATATTTTGCATGAATTAACACATTGTTTTTTTGTTAATAAAAACGAAAATGAAATTGATGATATTTATATTGAGGCATATCATAAAATTAAGTCTGAATATAATTTTAAATATGAGGGTATTGATGATGCTCTATTGGCTTTTGACAAGTGTAGTGCAGTGCAACATGATGATCGCAAGGGTGAGGTTTGCGATATAACTAAGAAAGTTTTTTATAAATACGAAAAAGTTTCTTTTAGTTAATATTTCTTGTAAAATATTCATTAAATGAAATAATTAAGAAATAAAATAGGATCTGAATTAATAGATCCTATTTTTATTTAATTGTCTAAATCCAAATAAATATACTCAGTGGCCTCAGTGTTCATTTTTCCATTAACAATTATATCTAGGCATTTTACAGAATATCTGATAGCAGGTTGCTTCTTTTCGAGACCTTCAAGTACAAATTCCATCTCTATAACATGACCAGAAAGATATTTTAAGTTTCCTAATGTTGATGTAAAAGATAAATATTTTTTAAAATTTTCATTTGCTTTAACATTTTCGAACGTTCTTGAAGGGTCATTAGCAGCTTTTGATGTAATTCCCCTATCAATTGGATAGGAATCGGCTCTAATTTTTTGCAATATTTTCATTAATTCTTCACGAGGTAACTTTTTACCTTCATTTGTTAGGGTATATGAAAATGAGTTTTTTATTTCGCCTAATTGTGAAGTCGTTAGAAGTTTTGCTTTAGGACGTTTTAAAGGGTTTATTTTGCCTGTTGCATTATTTTGACTTTTGTCAGGCAAAAGCTGATTGTTTTGGCTATTTGTCGGTCCTCCACACGAAACAGCTATTAGCGGAAATATGATTCCACTAAATGAACTAAATATTAGAAATTTTTTTATCTTTTTCATATCTATATTATACCACTCCATTTTTTAATGTTTTAAATTAATCAGTTTGCAATTTGACTATTCCATTAGCTTCTTCTTGATAATTTCTATCGACACATTTTATAGTGTATTTAATTATTGGTGTTTGTCCATCAAATGCCAGTTTGAATTCATATATATGTGCTGAACCTAAACCATTTAATTTATGATATTTAAATGAAAAGTTTTTTTTAAATTCAGCATCTCAATTAATGATTTGAAAAGTATTTATTTTAGTATTATATTTTGATTTTGTAAACTTATCTCATAAGGCATATAATTTTCCTTCTTCATTTAATTTTTTGCCCTCGGGTTTTAATGTGAATTCAAATTTGTCTTTTATTTCTTGGATTTGTGAGTCGGTTAATAATTGTACTTTTGGTTTATTTGGATTTTTTTTATCAAAATTACATGATAATGTAACAATTGGCAGTGTGAGGATAGAACTAGTAGCAATTATTGATAAGAATATTTTCTTCTTATTTTTAATCATTTTTTTCTCCTTATTTAATTTTTATATCTTGTAAATAATTTAAGTTATTTCAACCAAGTGGTTTAATGATGTTATTTTGATAAATAATTTTAGAAAAGCTATTGATGTTAATTTGATTTATAAGATTTATTGAATAACTAATTAGATTATTAATTTCATTAATAAGTTTTAATTGGTTTTCTACTTCTAAATTACTTAGATAAGTGATAAATAATGTTTCTTGTGTTTTGCTCAAACTATTTTTGAGATTTATATTATTATTCACTAAAAAATTATGCAATGAAATAATCTGTTCAAAACTAGTTAAATAATCTTTCTTATTTTTAGATATAAGGTCAATTAATTTATTTAAATTATTTTCAAAATTTGTTAATTGTTTGTATAAATATTCTGGTGTTGTTCCCTGGAATAGTTTAAATGTAGATTTTTTGTATATTGATTTATTTCTCTCAAAAAATTCTTGATATTTTTCAAAGTTATCAATTTTAGTTATATCTATGTTTAGCCGGCGGTCGATAGAATTAAAAATCTTTTTAATCAGCAGTATCCTTTTGTTAATAAATTGATTATCCTTGGTGATCATTATAGGAATATTTACATAAATATTTTCATTTGAATTAGATGTTTTATAAAAATTATCAATTATATTTCTTAGGTTAGTTTCAATAAATTTAAATCATGTTGATTTAATCTTGTCTTCAACAAAAACAATTAATGGATCATTTAGTCTATTTTTATTTTGGTATTGGAATGTATCACTTAATTTTTTATTATTTGCTCCAAAAATAATAGGTTTCGATATTTGATTATATGCATCCTTTAGTTCGCTTATTCCAATAGCATTATTAGAAGCTAAAATATCAAGATTTTCTGGTGCTTGACTTAATCATAGATTTTTGTCATCCTCAATTAGGCTATACTGGTTTATTAGGTTGTTAAATAATGATTGAAATGTCAAATTATTTTTGCTAAGTTCTAGTGAGTTATTATCTTTTAATCCATAATATAGTTTCATAAAGTTTTTATTCATATATTTCGTTTTTATATCAGGATTTTGGTTAATGATAATATTGTTGTTAATTGAATATCTATTATAATTTTTTTGATATGAAAAATTATATTTCTTATAGTTTTCAAGAATATAGTTTTTTTCATCTAAATTAAGGTCTTCATATTCTATTTTTGAAATAATATTTTGCTTAAAAGCATTTAATGATTGGAGTGAAAACGTAGATTGCGATAAGGGTAACGAGTTGTATTGAATGATTATTTCTTTAAGATTATCATCTTCATTTTTTTGATAGTTTTTATTTATTTTTAAGGTAGTTTCATTAGCATTCATATGCGAAATAAAATAATTACTTGCATAAAATCTGTTTTGGTAGGTTTCACCATAATTAAAAAATCAATCAAGATTTTTTAGGGGATCTTTGTAACTTGATTCTATTATTTCATAAGGAATTGCATCTAGATAATTTTGAATAATTAGGATATTATCAAATATTTGTTTTAGATTTTTAAATGATCCGTCCCTGGTTTTAATAGTAATTTTATTATTATCAAAATTAAGTAGTGCATCAACATCAATATCATTTTGAATTAGGTAGTTATATAAATCGAAACCATCATTTTTTTGTAGTTTTTTATTGTTATATTTTGAAAGATCAATCTTATGCTTTGCAGCAAAAGAGTGGCGATATTCTTTGTTTCGTAACAATTTTGATAATAACCCCAGTTTAAATGATTTGTGGTTAATATGGTTATTGGTATTTATAATATTGCCTAGGTAATTAATCCAAACATTGTCTCTATTTTTGATGTCTATTATAACTTTATTTGTGTTATTCAAATCTTTAGCAAAGTTTGAGTTATTTATTGATTTGATATCACTCGAAGGAACAAATAGGAAGGGTGAGTTAAAACCATTACCCTTATCCTTTTTAGGCTTAAAAATACCATTTTCTGGTTTGTTTGATTCATTTTCATAATCTACAATATCAGTATTATCATTACTATATTCATTAGTGCCTATTGGCGTTGTGATATTAATTTTGTTGGCCCATTCTAATTTATAATAAAGTTCTGAGGGAGCTAAAACAATATTGTCTCTAAAATCAATTAAGGGCTGTTGGCTTGATTTTATTCGTATTAGTTTTGCTGCTGTTGCTAGGTTAATTTTGTGAATATTTTTACTAGTATAGTTATCATCAAGGTAGCTAAAGCTAGCATAATCATTGCCATAATTATTTTTTTCAATGAAACGATATTTATTGGTGTTGAAATTATTTTTTACACATGATATTGTAATTATGGGCATTAAACTGATTAACGGTGTTAATAAAATCATTTTTTTGTTCATTTTATTTCCTCCCTTAGTTTGTTTAAACATGACTATGAAAACTTAAAAGCATTATTGTTGTGACAATAGAAGCAGCAAAAATTATTAATGTTCGATATAAAGTTTTAGTATCTTTGTTTCTTATATGAATAAATTCAGGGACTAGTTCAAAGATAGCGGTAAATATGATAATTGCGCCTCCAAAAATCAATAATGAGGATTGTATTCATTTTAAATCATCGTTTATGAATCGCCCAGTAAATGCTCCTAAAAAAATGAAGGGGATTATAAGTAAAAAAGTTATGAAATTATATAAAACTGCCTTTCCTTTTTTTTCTCCATATTGAATTTGACGGAAGTATATGATTGTGACTTCAATAAGTATGTGGATGGTAAATGTTATTAGTAGAGTAAGTGAACTTGAAAAAGTATTTTGAGTAAATATTATTTTAAATATTGAATATCCAATAAAAAAACCATCAATTATTCTGTGACTTAATAACATAACAATTGCTAATCAAGCTGCTTTGGGATTATCAATATCTTTAAATGAAATTAGGTGATCTGAGTGGTTATGTTCTTCATGACTTTTATGAGGATCTATTTTAGATTTTCTAATAAATAAATACCTTCCTGCAATAACAACACTAAAGCCTATTAATGCACTTATCCCGAGAATACTGACAGTTACTAGTGTCCTGTTTATTTCTGAACCAAACTTATTTGGGCCATCATGTGTAAAATCGATAGCAATTTTATATCCTTCTCGCAAAAAACCGAATGCTCCAATCATTAAAAACATTCCAGTTGAAAAAGCGTACATATAAATAATTGCATTACCTTTTTTTGCTTTTTCAGATGGCTTTATAAACGAAAGGAGACCTAATAATATGAGTGGTAAAATCATTAATATTGGGATATAAACTAGTATATTTATGAATATGGTTAATTCTATATTATTTTCAAATGCAGTCCCCACGTTATTTATTATCATATATTTACCTCCTTTCACAATGTTTATTAATTCGTAATTTTGTAATAATTATACAATATTTTTATAACTATAATATAAAAAAAAGTGATAAAATTTGTATTATGAAAATAAGAAAAAAGCTATTAAATTTGTTATTAATTTCTCCTATTGTGGCAATTCCTTTTGCGGTTTTAAGTTGTAGTCAAAATATTAAAAAAGAAGTATATTTAGATATTGATAAGGTATCGAGAGTATTTTTGAATAGATTAACTCTTAGCCAAATAGCTTCAATAGAAAAAGATGAACATATATTTTATTGATTCGATAAGAATGGCCGCCATAATTTTGATGCAGTAAAGATAGAAAACAAAAAAATGTACCTACTTAATAAAAATGAATGGGTTGAATATAAACCGGATTTTCCATATAGAAATAATTGAAAGCAGTTTACTACTGGCAATAATAATATTCGTATATTCGATTCAGATGAAAAGAGTGATATTAATAGCTTTTTGAATGAATATTCGTTTGATGATGTTGACTCAGCAGGTTCTTTTAATGACGAATGATTTACAACTCTATCATTGATATTTGGGAAAGATTTTAATAGAAATAGGGACCCCTATTTTGAGGACATACAGACAGTAATTTTTAGATTGAACCAAGATATTGATTTGAATTATTCTATAATGAATCGTAAATATCTTATTAATGCTAAAAAGCATAGGGTATTGTTTTCAAATTGAATTCAACCTCAATATATACAAGCAAAATCTTTTTTGTCAAATGAACATAATGAGATGAGATCAACATTTGTAAAACTATTAAAACTTTATTTAAATAAGTTTAACGTTGATGTGGCATCAATCGATATTGATTGAAGCAATAGCGAAATAAAACATTCATACTCTGGAGCTACAGATTATATTTCCTTTGAGATAAGTAGTATTAAGGATTGGAACGGTCAAGAATTAATAAAATCTAAAAATAAGAATAAAAAGTATTATTTAAATGGCTTCAGAAATTATGCCACAAATGGAAAATTCGGGGTCGGAACTAAAGGAATAAAAGAAGAATATCCATTATTTACTGATTACGTCGAAAATCCCCTTTTATTCATGGATGGAAAGAGATATCTAACAATTATTGATAATATTAATCACTTCATAAAGTCATCCGGTTCAAAAGATTATTGAAATGCCAAAGGTTTGATGAATTTATTTTGAAATCTAAAAGATGAGATCTTTGTAATAAAGATTCCAGAATATAGAAAAAAAGAAGATCTTGAATATAAAATAGTTGATTTTGAATTTACTGATTATTTTGACACTAATCAGGTTTTTAGAGCAATTGTTGAGGTTACTAAGAAAGATGGCACAAAAAAGAAATATTCCTGGTTAAGTTCTAACTTTGATGATCATGGACACAGGTTAAAGGGGTTGATTACTAAAAATAAAAATAACGCAAATATTTTACCTGAGGATATTTATTCATTTAAACCAAGTAATAATGGGATAAAAGCTGGCATAAAACTTTCGGATTTTGTTAATAGTAACAAGGATTCAGCGTTTATTGAAGGGCTTAATGAAGCATCAAATAAGATGGATAAATTGTTTAATTATTGAAATAACGATAGTAGACAAAATTTTGATGTTTCGCTTTTAGATAATAATTCATATCAAATCAAGGTGCTTGAAGCATATATTAATAACTATTTATTAGCTTATGCTCTAGAAAATAAACAAGGCAAAACATTAGATGGTATAAAGAGAATTGAACTTAATTTAAAACCAGAAAAAAATAAATTAGGTCAATTATATATTGAATTAAATTTTATTTCATTTAATAATCCGTCTGATTTTAAGTATAAATCAAAAAATGATAAAGTTATAGCAAAGGCTTCTGTTTATTGAAATTATTTTAAGGGCTATGATGTTCAAAAATCTAATGATATATTTACACTTATTAATTTTGAAAGGTTGGTATAACTAATGAGGATCAAAAAAATTTTGACTAGTTTTTTGGGATTATCTTTATTTGGGTTGCCTGCTATTTCAATCTCATGTATAAGATATCCAAATGATTCAGAAAATGTATCATTAAATGAATCGATAGAAAATAAGAGTAATATTGTTGAGATAAAACTTGAAAATAAACCAACACTTGAAATAAAAAAAATATACGATAATGAACTCTTGAAATTATTTTTAGAAGTTAAACAGACGTATCGAAATTATCGTAAGCGATATATTAGAATTATAAGAAGAATAGATGCTTTTAGAAACAAGGTTGCTGCATTAATTATCGACCAAGGAAAACCTGAGAATTCAAAAAAAATTAATGATTTTTTTGTTAAATGATTAGAAGAAGCAGGTAAACAAAAAACAAGTTTAGCTAAACTTTTAGATAAATATCAACTAATTTTTCAAGATGTTGATGCCGTTTTGAACGATGTTAATTTAGTTTTTGATAATCAACAGTTTATTAAATTTATCGAAATTATTGATAAGAGATTGAGTGGAAAGGATATTAATCTTGGTGAGCTGCAAAAGTCCATTATCGATGCCTGAGATTTTTTAAGAAAGAATGTATTTAATGAAAAAAAAGTTTCGAAAATAGAAGATCTTGACAAGATAAATATCGAGAGTGACAAGAATTCTCATACTCATTCACATGCCATTGTTAATCTTACCTTTGAAATGGGGTTATGGCATTTATTGTTAAAAAAGAGTGTAAAGGATCAAAAAATAATAGGTGAATTAAAAAAAGATTTTAAAGTTTTAAAAGAAAATGTTATTGACAACATTGGCCAAAAAAACTATGAATCAGATTATAATTTTTTAATTAAACTATTTAGTGAAAATATGGATTTTAACAAATCTAATAATCTAATTAATGATGAATATCAAGCCAAAGCTAAACAAATTATGGAAAGTATTAAGAAAATATTGATTGATGTTGCTAAAAAGGAAGGTATATCTGATAAATTAAATCTTAATTAATTGAATTTTTTAAAAAAATAGGCCTAAGTTGAATTTCTTTGCGAAGTATGCTTGGCCTATTTTATTTTGTTTTTGGGTTAAATGTATTAGCTAAACCTGATGATAGTAACTTTAAATTTATTGAAAAAGCAATTATAAATATTGATGCGGTTAAGAGATATCCAGGATTATTGGATACCAAACTAATTGCTTCTTTTAAAATGAAACCTATATTTATGCTATTTGAATCATTAATAAAATCTAGGAATGCTAATGAAGAAGCAATTAAGATATTAATAGAAAATCTTTCAACTAATATTATTAGAAAGTTTGCAAAAATTCTTTTGAAAATATGATTATAGGCAATTCTTCAATTTGATGCGCCAACAGCCCTAGAAGCAACGATAAATTCTTGTGTTAGCAAGGAATTAATTTCTTCTTTTGCAAATTTGAAATATGAAATTCAGCAAATTATTGATAATGATATAAACAACCCATATAAACTTGTTCCGATAAAAATAGATAATAGAAAAACTCAAATAATTTCTGGGATAACACTAATAGAGTTAATTATTCTATCAATAAATCGTACAATTATATTTTGTTTATAAACATTTATAATAACCGCAAAATTAAAACCGATAAAAATATTAATAATAATTGCAGCAAGAATTATTAAAATAGTTGACCAAATAGATGTTATCGTTCTAGCATATATATCGATTCCTTGGTTGTTTGTTCCTAGAAATAAACCATTAGGAATTTCTATGGGCATATCTTTAGATAATTGTAAGAGATTTACTGCTTTGATTAGATTGTAAGGATTGTATGTTAAAGTAACAATATCTGTATAAATAGTTTGCTCTCCACCAATATCTCTCGCTGAGTCAAATTCAATTCAAAATATTAAGTTTCTATGTTCACTAGCCGCTGATTTTGCTTCCAGTTTTGCGATGTTTCTTATAAAATCTAATTCAACACCACGATTAAAGTTTTTTGTTATTTTTTGAGAAATATTTGATGGCAGGTCATTAACTAGTGTTGTATTTTCATTGATTGAGTGAGTAGGAGAGTTTTTAATTAAAAATGTGGCAATTAATAAAGCTAATATTAAAATAACAAAGCATATAAAACAAATAAGATTAAATTTATTGGCAAAAAATCTTTTTCAGTATTGTTTTGCGGAATTTGTATGGATAACATAAGGATTCGAATTCGATTTTTTTTCTCTTGCAAAGTTAAATAGATTATTGTGCATTTTTACCTCGTTTATATTTTTTAAAAAGAAGTAAAGAAGTGAATTCGTTTTTCGGGCTCAACTTTATTATAGCGATTTTATTGATTAATAAAAGAAAACTTAGTAAAATAAAATTAAAGATAAAGTAAAACATAATAATATCTACTTCACCTTTTCTGAAAGCAAATGAAATTAATAAACTTTGGCCTGGGATTGAAAAAATTCTTTCAACTAAAATTGTTATTGTGAATAATAAAACATAGAGAACAAAAAATAAGTTGAGTTCGCCAATTAACAATTCTTTTAAAACAACTTTTTTTAGTAAATCACGCTTTTTCATTCCATATGTTTTTGCAAATAGATAATAATCTGATTTAATAATTTCAAACGTTTTTTTTCTTGATTTAGAAAAGAAGATAGCTACTGTTGGAAGTGAAGAAATTAGTATAGGAACTATTAGCGAAGCAAAGCTAAGTTTACTATTTAAAAACTGCGAGGGATAGCCAAATATGTCTGCACTTGATAAAGCAAGAATGCAAATAATTAAGATTGGTAAGGAACCTAAAAAAGAAATAATAATAGAGGTTATAACATCATATGATTTATTAAATTTATAAGCAGAAAACACTCCTAATATGTTGCCGACAATAAAACTAATAATAAATACTGATAGACTTATTAAAAAGGTCCAACGAAATTGCCGTAAGTAGAGAAATAAAATGTTATTTTCAACACTTGCTAATTCATGAGAGTATATTTTTCCGGGATTAAATGTAAATAAATTTGTTAAAAAGGTCTTAAATCTAGCTCCATAGTTATGTGAAATTTGTGAATAAATAGCTATATTTTTTTTAATTTGAGGTTCAATTAAAACATTTATTGCAAAGAATATAATAACAATGGAAATAAAGAAAATAAAAAAATAGAAAGCAATATTTTTGAACAAATTTATTTTAATTTTAGTTGTCATAATTTACCCCCTATTTTTAACTCTATCTATCATTGGCGTATTTTGAATGCGTTATTCTTCGTGATGGTCATCGATATTTTCTATTTGAATTGATTCTGTTTGAACTATTTTTTTGTCTGCGGTGTTATAGAAATTTATATTTAATATTAAGAAGTTATCTACAAATTTAGTTTTTGAATCATCAAAATTGATACTAAATTCAATATCATTTTTATTCTTATCAATTTTTTCGATTGGTAGTGTTTTTTGTAATTCTTCTAATAAATTTTTAAAGCCTTTTTCCTGCTCTGCTTTTAGTTTATTCAAGAAATTAGTTTGTGCTTCTTTTTCTTCAATTTTATTTTTTAATTTTGTTGTAAATTTTCAATTTGAAATCGTTTTTACAGGTTCGATTTTTTTGAAACCAATTAATGTAAATCTAATTGTAGTATTTAAAACCTTGAATTTAATATCTAGGTGGATTTCACCCTCATCATCATGCGAATGAGTTGAAGCGGAGATACTTAATTCTTCTTTTTCTCTTAATTCATTTTCGATAAAAATAATTGAATATTTTGAAAAAACTTTTTTAACATCTTCTCATTTTTTTGCTGATTTTAATTCCTTAACTACATCAGAAGCAATAACTTCTTCTTGATTTTCGGCTATTTTTTGAACAATTAATCCTGATTTTTCTTGTGTGTTTCTTTTATTGAAACTTGATATTGCTAATTTTATTTTTTCTAATAATGATTTAACCTTTTTTTCGTCTTTTTCATCTTTTTTAAGTTTATTTATCTCTTCTAGTATTTTTTGAGCATTCTCTTTTTCATTTAAATCTTCCTCATATTTAATAATTTTTTGAATTTGGTCTTTTTTTGAAATAATTTGGTTGATTTCCGCAGTTGAATCGCCATTTTTATTACTACATGATGCAACTACTAATGGAGTGCTTAAAACTGCTATTAAAGGTGATAGTGATAAAAATAACTTTATGTTTTTTTTCATATATTTACCTCATTTAAAATTAAATTACTTTAATAAATTATAACAAAAATAGTTTAACTATATTTTTATTTTTTTTGCATTTTTGTCTTATTTATGCGATTTTTATTAAAATAATGTAAAAAATTAAATAAAATTTAAATTAACAAAGTAATTAACTAAAATTAATTATAAAATTGTTTCCAATTGGTATTATAAACTTGTTGCTGAAAGGTTAAGATGTTATATGAGTAAAAAAGATTTATTGATGTTAGAGAATCGAATAAATTCATGTACAACCTTTGGAGAATTTTTAAGAAATATTTTCACAATTGCCAATATTAAGACAAATGATGTTTGCAAAAAGATTAAAGCCGATCGAAGAAAAATATTTAACTTGTTAAACGATTTAAGAGATGATGTTAGTCTTAATTTAATTCAAGATTTAGAAAAAATGCTAGACCTAAAAATTGGCTATTTAACAAATAAATGATATTTTTTTAGAAATAATCTTAATGTTGGCCCATTAGATAAAGCAGAAATAATTAAAAGACTAGGCTGGGAGATACTTGAAAAAAATCGTTATCTTACTAATATCTTAGGTGATAATAGGCTTAGCCAGTCGCCAAGTGAAGAAGAAATAATTGAATTTCTTGAAAAATATTATGGAACATTGAACATTGAGGAATATTCAAAGTATATTTCAAAACATTTGTATATTAATCATTGCAAAATTACAAAACATAATAGAATCCCTTTTATTCGTTTTTGTGAATTATTCATTAGAGAAAATTTTAAAGGAAAAGACATTGCTTCAAGATCAAGATTTAAGGAATATTTGCCAAAATTTGTTATTGTTAGATTAATTGATACACTGTTTAATGAAATTGATTCTTTTGATGAAAAAATTAGTAAAGTTTCTTTGCTTCTTAAAGATAGAAATATTGAGTTAATAAAACTGCCCTATATTGAAAAAACGATGACAAGATCGATAACCTTTTCATTTGGCCCTAAAAAATATATTATTATAACTGATATGTATAATTCCGAAATATTGATTTTATTTTCATTATTTAGAGAAATTATGATTTGCTTTAATCCTTGATTATCAAGAGAAGAGTATTATGAAGAATTTAGAAAAAAATATGATATTTGAAGAGGATACAATAAGGCTAGAAATTTAAGAATGATTGATGATATTTTAGAAGGAATTAAGCAAATTTCTTTGCTTGATAAGAATAATGCTAATTTTTATGAAAATATTCTTGAAATTTATAAGAGCATTGCTAAAAAATATAAAAAAATAAAATTTTAGATGCTAAATATTTTAAAAACTACTAAAAATAAGTTGATTTATAACAAAATAAAAAAAACATAAAATAAAGGCTGATATCTATTTTTTATTTTTAATGTTATTATATTAAAATAAACTAATAATAATTTAAATTATGAATACCTAATAGAAATTAAGATATATTTAGCTTGGTTTTTAAGTATTATATTAACTTAAAATTAAATTAAATAAGGAGGAAAATTATGAAAAAAACTATCTATCTAGCTGGCGGATGCTTTTGGGGTGTGCAAGCCTATTTTTCGCGTTTAAAAGGTGTTATAGAAACTAAGACTGGTTATGCAAACGGTAATACTGATGTAACCTCATATTATCAAATTAAATCAACCTTACATGCTGAGACAGTGAGGGTCATTTATGATAATGAGAAAATTTCTTTAGAGGAACTTGTTTTACACTTATTTAGAATTATTAATCCAGGATCCTTAAATAAGCAGGGAGGTGATATTGGTATCCAATATCGAACCGGTGTATACTATGATAATGAAAGTGATTTTACTAAATTAGAAAAGTTATTTAATATTTTAAAGGGAAATTATAGTGAATTTTATGTAGAACTTTTACCTCTCACAAATTTTGTAATCGCAGAAGAATATCATCAAGATTATTTGCAAAGAAATCCATCTGGTTATTGTCATGTAAGACTTGATATTGAACCTGAATTAAATGAGAGTGAGAAAAAAATTATTAATTTATTAAAATAATATCATTATATTAAGATAGGTAACGAGAAAAAAACATAGCAAGAAAAGCTATGTTTTTAGTTAAATCCATATTATTTCGTTTATTTTTTAAAAAAATTCAAATATGGTTAACATAATACTTAGTAAAATTAATAAAAGATAACCTAAATCTATTTAATTTTTATTTTTTTAAGTATAAGTGAGGTAAATAAATGAATGAAGAAAAGAAAATAATTATTCCCAATCGCTTGCATTATAATGGCAATCAATATGTAGTTGATCATGAAACAAAAACAGTTAAATTAACTGCTGAATACCATAAAAACTTATTATCAAAAAAACCTGGTGAATTTGGCGGTTTTAGAAAAATAACTGGTTCAGCTCTTGGAGATATTTTAAAACTAACTCAGTTTAATAGCCCTTTTGCTGCATTTGCGAGAATAGCTAATTTTAGATTTCCAGTATTGGATCCGAAATATGTAAATGCCGGAGTTATTTTAGAACCTAAAATTCTTGAAAAAATTGAAAAATCATTCAATTTACCTATTCAACGGTTCCCTGCCGAAAAGTTTAACTATGATTATTTCAAAAATAATGTTTTCTTTGGCGGATTACCAGATGGCTATATTGCTGAAAAGAAGATGATTATTGAGATAAAAACCGTCGGAAGTAAAAAACTTGAATCTTGGAAACAAGGTATGATTAATGTTGCTTATTTAAAACAAGCACAATTATATTCGTATTTGATGGGGGCCAAACATTTTGCAATTATTGCTTGTTTTTTAGAAGAAGAAGATTACAAAGACCCTAATTTAGTAGACATAAATAATCGAGTTGTTAAGGGCTGACCTTTTGAGGTAAATGAAGAGCAAGTCTTGGATGATATGGCAGCATGCAAAAAATGATATGATAAATACACAAAATTAGGTATTAGTCCTACTTGAAATAATAGTATAGATGTTGATATTGTAAAATATTTAGAATGTAAGAATTATGATGAATGAAAAAAATTATATCTAGAGTGAGTTAATGAAGGCAAGGCTGTGGCAGAGTATGAAAAATAAGGTAAGATATTCATTTAGCGATTTTTTAGTTGCTAATACTACACACCCATGGTTAGTATTTAATAGCATTGATGGCAATTTAGATTCAAGCCATGAAATTTTTGCAGGTAATTTTAATTTTGATTTAGAGGACGATAATGATTCTAGTGTCAACCATGAACTTATTAACTTTTATTTCGATAAAATAGACAATATTTCAAACGAGTTTGCGTCTAAATATTTAGATAAGGAAAAGCAAGACTATATCCAAGAACTCGACACCCTGGAAAAAATAGATTTTTTAAAGGAAACAGTTCGTAATAATCATGAATTAATTAATAACACAGTTGATGAAGATGTATATAAAAATTTAAATTTTCTTTTTTCCATTTTTACAACAGTTAATATTCTTTCCTCGGGCTTAGATACCGTTTATGATCAGGCAATTGATTTTTTAGTTGATTTTTATAAAGAAAGATATCATATAAAGGACGAAGAAATCAAATATATATCATTGAAGCAAAAGCAGGATGATGTATTGGCTGATACAATTAAATCAATAAATGAAAATTATCGTTTGATTATAAACCCAGCCTTTGAATATCAATCTTGTTATGCAAAAGTTGCTTTCTATGATACAAAATTAAAACATTTTGGTGATTTAATTTATTCGCAAAAAACGAATAGAAAAAATCTATTAAAGGCATATTGAAATTATAATATCATCACCAAATCACTAAATAGTGATATTAATGAGATATTTTTGTTAAAACCTAGATATCAAAAGAAAAAGAATGTAAGAAAAAATATCCTAAAGTTCAATCTGTCAAAATATTGTTCTCCAAATAAAGGCGGCGTAGATATTAAACCTAATGATAAAGTCTTATTATCCGAGGATGAAGTTGAAGCTAAATATATTTGTGATCCTAATTTTGCATATACAAAACCAGTAAGATCAAAAAAAACAAATAATTTATCAATCATTGACCATGTTAAAGGTGAATTGATTTCCGCTGGATACGATTTTAATGAGAAAAGATTGGCAAATATTGAAGAGCACACAAAAAATATAAGTGATTATACGTGTTCATTTAAAGAGTTTATTTATTTGATTAATAATAGAGATTCGCTACAAATGGATTGAACTTTAACTAAGGATGATTTCATTGACAATTTTAATTCGAATATTTTCTTTTATAAATTAGTTGAAAAACAGTTCCCTAAATATAAATTTGGAAGCAAAAAAATATTAAAGCTAATTTCCGGTTTAAATAATGATGTTGATTTACTAACAAAGAGAACTGTTAGTGAATTTTATGATAATAATCTTATTTCTATAAATCCAGAAATACAAAGCATTTATGAGTATAATGTAATAACGGATAAGAATGCCAAGATTGCTTGGTTTGATTTTGAAGGTGTAACATTACCTACTCCAATGCTCGATTATTTGCCAGCATGAAATCAAGTAATATCTCAAACATCAATTGTAAAGACGCAGAATGATGAAATTTATGAAAGTAATGATTATGTTTATGATCCTTTAACTTTTGATATCAATACATATAAAAAAATTATCGATGATTTATATGACCAAGAAATTTCATATTATATTATTTACAATATAAATTATGAGAAGAGCAGATTACTTGAAATAAAAGAGTCGCTTCATATTTATTGTTTACAAAATAAATTAGACGAGATTCAATTTAATGAATATGCAAAAAAAATCGATTTTATTGTAAACCGTCTTGTTGACATATGCAATTTTTTTTCTGGACGAAAACAGAAAATTTTTGTTGTAGATAGAATGATAAATCTAGGATATATTAATGGATCATATTCAATAAAAAAGATTGAATATTTTGTAACAAATAATAATTTAAATAAACATTTAAAATATAATATCACTCCATATTCAAAACTTAATGTTAAAAATGGTTCGGAGGCGCTAACAATTGCTACGACAAGAGCCCTAAATCTTATTAAGGATAATGAATGAAACCGAAAAATTAAAGATCTAAAAATTTATTGTCATAATGATGTTATGGCGATGTTAATGGCTGCAGAGCTAGTTAAGTATTTGTTAAAAAATAAGGACGAATATTTTGAGAATTTTTATAAATACAATAAATAATTAGAGAAAAAACAAGGAAAAATTTTATTGTTTTTTTGTTGTAATTCTAACATGAAAGCTAATTTCAAAAATCGCGGTATGTTATTAGAAACAATCATCAATCAAACGAGAGAGTTTTATTTTAAGAATAGCATTTGTATTATCCATAAGAAGAATCTTGATATTACTTTTAAATCTGTTCAATTGCATGATAAAAAGTTGAAACTAGATAATGCAATAATCAGCAGCAAAAGCTCTGTTGATTATTATGGAATATATAAAGGAAGGTTTTTGGCATTTGAGGCCAAAAGTACTGAATCGGATGTTTTACCTTTTAATAATATTAAACAGCATCAAATTGAATACCTTGATCTTATTAAAAAGCATAATGGTATTGCTTTTTGAATAATTTATTTTAAGCCTAAAAATTTATTTTTGTTAATTGAACATCATATTTTGCAGGAAAAATTTAAAACAAAAAAAGCCCTTCACTATGAAGAAGCCTTGTGTTGAGGAAAAAAATTATCATTATCTTTTCCTGGAATATTGAACATAGTTGAGAATATTACTTTTTAATTTTTTGATATATTTCATCAACTTTTGATTTTAAAACATCTGAAAACTTAAATCTTGGGTCCATTTTTGAAGGAACTTCAATTTCCTCTTTTGTAATGTTATGCTGTTGGGTTTTTGCAGCTACATATTTGGAGGAAAAAACGCCGAAACCTGAAATAGTTATTTGTCTTGAATTAGCTAACTCTTCAATAATGATATCGACAACTTGATCAAAAATTGATTCAACCATTGCTTGTTGAAAGCCCGTTTCTTCCGATGTTTTTTTAATTAATTCTCTCTTTGTCATTATTCAGACTCCTTAATTTAATAAATAGTTTAAACCCTTTTAATTAAGCTATTAATAATAATTTGGGGATTTTCTTTATTATATACTATTTTGTAAATTCCTTCTATTAATGGTAAATTTAGTTTATTTTTAGATATATTTTGATGATAAATATATTTTAGAGCATATAACCCTTCGACGGTTGTTTGGCTATCATCTATTTTATTTTTTAGGAAGTTTAAACCATATTGGTAGTTTCTTGATTTTTCTGATAATCCTGTAAGAATTAAGTCGCCTAAGCCACATAAATCATATATTGTTTCGGTTTTAGCGCCTAAAAATTTTCCATATTTTACCATTTCTTTTAATCCCATAGTTAATAGCGCTGCCTGTGTATTGGTCGAATATCCTAATGATGCGATTATGCCTGATGCTATTGCTAGTATATTTTTATATATTGAGCCTATTTCAGCGCCAATAACATCATCAATAGCCGAAACTGCAAATCAGTCATTTGTGAATATTTTTTTAACTTCATTAGCTTTATTTATATCCTTTGAAACGACATTGACAATTGTTATGTGTTTATTTATTATATCAATAGCAAAGGAAGGACCGATTAATGAAGTTATGCCTTTGATGTTTATGTTATCTTTTGCCATTTCAGCCATTTTGTTATGTACAAAACTGTTTGTATTAGGCCAAAAACCTTTTATTACATTAATAATTGTTACGTCGTTTTTGATTAATTTTATTAATTCTTCAAAAACAGGTGGAATAAATCTTGAAGGTATTGCTATGATGATAAATTCAACATTTTCTATTGCCTTTTCAAGGATTTTTGTTGTTTTGAAATTGGTAATTAATTTATTATCAAAATATTTTTTATTAAAGCCCTTTTCAAGGTCCTGCAATTCATTATCATTGATGCCATAAAATATAACGTCATGTCCGTTTTCAGCTAAAACATTTCCACATGCAGTACCCATTGCCCCGCTACCAAGAATAGCTATTCTTTTTTTCATAATTATTTGTCCTCTTTTTTATTTTTATTTTTTAGTATAAGGGTAATAGGTGTTCCACTAAAATCAAAATTTTGCCTTATTTGGTTTTCTATATATCTTAAATACGTAAAGTGCGCACATTTTTCATCATTTACAAATAATAAAAAAGTTGGAATTTTTCCATCAATTTGTCTTGCAAAGGTTATTGATAATCTTTTACCCTTAATGGGTGAAGCAGGTTTTATCATTTGTGCAGTCATCATTACTGAATTCAATTGATTGGTAACTATTTTTCTAGAAATATTGTTTTTAATTTTAATTATTTCATCTTTTAGTTTGTTTATTCTAACTCTGTTCTTAGCAGATATAAAAACAATAGGTGCTCAATCTACAAATTTTAATTTCTTAGAAAGATTTTTTTTGTAAATATCCATTGTATTGGTATCTTTTTCAATTAAATCTCATTTATTTACAATAATAATTAATGGTTTTTTTAAATCATAGGCAATCCCAATAATATTTTGGCTAAAATGACTAACTTCTTCTGTGGCATCTAACATTAATAAACATAAATCAGCCTCCTGTATTGAATCTGTGGCTCGCATTAATGCATAGTGCTCGATGCTATTGGATAATTTACTTTTTCTTTTAATACCTGCTGTATCAATAATTTCAAATTCCTCATTTTCAATTTTTATTATCGAAGAGACAGAATCTCTAGTTGTTCCAGCAATATTCGATACAATAGAACGTTCCTCATTGGTAAGGGTGTTAAGTAGCGTGGATTTTCCGACATTAGGCGAGCCTAATATGGTAAGTTTAAAATGATTTGTTTGTTTGTCATCATTAAAATTTAGATTTTTAACTATTTCATCTAGCAAATCGCCAACTCCATCGCCATGAATAGCGCTTATTGGAAAAATGCTTTGAAACCCCAATTTATATATTTGATTATCAAAAAATGTTTTTATATTTGATTCTAGTTTATTCAAAACAAGCAAAACTTTTTTGTTTGATTTTCTTAATAAACTAGCGACAAAAAAATCTTCTGATGTGATCGGTTCTCTACCATCAACTATGAAAACGATAATTTCAGATTCATTGATTGCTACTTCTGCTTGTTTTTTAATTTGCTCTTTAAAGTCTTCGTTTTCTTGTGTTATTCCTCCGGTATCAATAATATTAAAATCATATCCAGACCATTTTGCGCTATGATAAATTCTATCTCTAGTAACTCCAGGAGTATCATAAACAATTGATTTTCTTTTATCAATTATTTTGTTAAAAAGAGTTGATTTTCCGACATTAGGCTTTCCTATTAACGCTATTGTATTTTTCATTAGTTTAACCTCTTCTTGACCTCTTTTAGCATTACTAAAAAGTTTTCATCCACACTCATATTTGTCGAGTCAATCCTTATACTGCCTTCACTTTCTATTAATGGATCTATATCACGGTTTGTATCATTTTCATCTCTTATTTTAATTGATTCTAAAATTTCATCATATTTGGACTCTATACCAAGTAAATTATTTTGCTTTAAACGGCGATGAGCTCTAACTTCTGGTGTGGCTCATAAGAAGAATTTTGCTTCTGCATCTGGAAGAATACGGTAAGTAGCATCTCTTCCATCGACAATTATTCCCTTTTCTTGTGCGCCTTTTTTTTGAATGAATGTATTAACTTTTAAACGTACAGATTGATATTTTGCAATTGCTGATGCATACAAAGAAACTCTATCCTCACGAATTTTTAGGGTAATATCTTCTCCTCTTAGAAAAATTTTTTCATCTTTTGTTATGAATAAGTCCTCAAAATTTCATGCTTTATTAATTTCTGATTCGTTATTAGAATCAATGCCATTTAATATAGCATTATATGCAATAGCACGATATAAATTTCCGCTACTTATAAAAATATAATTTAACTCACTAGCCAGCATTCTGGCCATTACAGTTTTGCCTACGCCGCTAGGTCCATCTATTGCGATATTAATTTTATTTTTCATTACTTATTTTCCTTCCTAAAGTCTTTTATGAGTTTTTCTAGTTGTTTATCAGTTTTTAGTTTGATAGGTTTAAATTTTTCTTGGATTGGTTGTTTTTTTAGCAAATAGATTAAATTTTTGATTAATAGTGTGATATCATCAGATTGATTATTATTTAATTTATTAAGCAAATCGTTTTGGTCGATGTCAAGGTTGTATTTTTGTGCTACTTTAATTAGTTTTATTGCGACTTGATGATCGCTTTTGATGATTGCCTTTAAATTGTTATAATTTCCCTTATCCTTACTCATATTTTAAACATCCAAGGTGAAAATTTTTATTTCATTATTGCTTTTAATTTTTTTGTTATTAATATTAACAAACTGATATTTGATGGTCAATTCATTAACACCTTTTTTCGGATTTCATAAAACATATTGGTCATTATCTTTTTCTTTAAACGGAACAATTTCAAAAGTTTTCTTTGGATATATGTCTTGTGCAGCATTAGTTTCATTTATCGCCTTAACAAATCATGAAAAAATTTCTTCTTGAAAATTATTGGCCTTGAAGATTTTATCTACTTCCTGTTTTAAGTTATTAATTTTAATTTTTAAATCTTCTAATTCCTGCATTTCCAAAGGAGTTTTTGATTCTTTTTCATTAATGTCTTTTCGTTTTTCTTCATATTTCAGAATTTTTTCTTTAATTTTTTTGTTTATCTCATCATATTTGCTTACAATCTTTTCGGCTTCTTTTTTAATTTTTGGTCATTCTTTTGAAAATTCTGTGCCTTGATGTGTTTTTAAGGTATTTGATAAAAAAGTTACAACTTGGCTTGATTTATAATAGTATTTTGATTCAGGGGTGGATTTTATTTTATTTGTTTCAAAAACTCCACTTGCATATTCATAATTTAAAAAAACTTCATAATGAATTCTAAGGTCAAAAGGGTTATTTTGAATTCTTTCAACATCTGTAAAATGAAAATCTAAAAACTTTGATTTTTCAAAATCGAGGATAATATTAATTTTGTTTTTTAAAAATTTATCCGCGTCAAATGGTTTTGGCCGATTATTGAGGATTTTTCTTTGTTCAAAAGTAAGTTTGCTCTTGTTCATTTTAATAATATCTTTATAAGTATTATCAAAATCTTTAGTTCGGATTTCTGCAAGTTTTTGTTGATTTTTAAAATCTTCATACAAATTCTTAGCTTGCAACGATCCTATGATATTTTTTTCTAAGAGAATTTCCTTGGCTTTATTATTGAATTTATCAATTGACCAAAATTCTTTTTGAATTGTTTGACTATTTTTAACAATATAATATATAGCACCTGCTACTGCAGATAGCGTGACAGTTGGTATTACAAAAAGTGTTCAAAAGTCTGATTTTCCCCTAGCTTTCTTTTGCCTATTTTTCATGATTAATATTTTACATATTAATATTTTTTTTAAATAAAATAAAAATAAAATACATAGTATTTTACGAACTTATGTATTTTATTATTTTTTTGCTTTTTTTCTTCTGTAGAATTTTTTTACAGGATTATCAATGTTCTTAATAAAATTGCATTTAGGGAAAGCAGAGCAACCAATAAATTTTTGTTTAGTTAGTTTTGTATAGCGATAAACGAGTTCTGCATTGCATAAAGGGCAGCTTTCATTAGGTTTGGCTGGCTCCAAAATGGTAACATTTAATTGATCCTTTATATCTTCATAGCGTTCATTGAAACTATCTCAGAATTTTTTCATTAAAGTTTTGTATTCTTCTTTTCCTTCTGAAATTAAGTCTAATTTTTCCTCAACCTTAGCTGTATATTCTTCATTAATAGTTCTTGGGAAACTTGTTAAAAGTTTTTCAAGAACAACCTTTCCGAATTCTGTGGGTACTAGATGTCCGTCAATTGGTTCAACAAATATTCTTTGTTTTAATACTTTTATTGTTGATGCAAATGTTGAAGGCCTTCCAACTTTAATATCATCAAGTTTTTTAATTAACGAACCTTCGCTATAACGTGCAGGCGGTAATGTTTTTTTGTCCTCTTTAATAAAATCTTTTGCCTTGATGATATCGCCAATTTTAATATTTGGAATATTAATTAATGACTCTTTGCCTGAATAAATATAATAACCGTCAAAAAGTATTCTACTATAAGACATTCTAAAATTATTGTTCCCGTTATGTAAATTAAATCTTACAATTTCTTTTTCAGGACAGCTCATTAGTGACATTATTGTTTTATCATAAATCATCTTATATATTTCAAAATCGATATTGTTAAGATTATACTTTTGTAATGCTAATTCTGGTGTTAATTCAATGTATGTGGGTCTAATTGCTTCGTGAGCATCTTGAGCGCCAGAAAAACCTTTTATTTCTTTAGCTACATATTGGCTACCATATTGTTCAGTTATGTATTTACGAGCTTTTTTAACAAATGTTTCACTTAATCTAGTTGAATCAGTTCTGGGGTATGAAATTAACCCGTTTTCAAAAAGTTTTTGGGCTGATGATTGCACTGCCTGGGAATTGTGTTTTGCTTCCTTGTATAAAACTGATTGTTTAAAAGGTGTATAAGCCGATTCCTTGCGTTTAGAAACATTGATGTCATCAACAATTAGTTCATAGTTGCTATTTAATAATTCAAAAAGTATTTTTTCACCTTGTTCATTGGTTAACCAAGTATTATCTTCATATTTTTTGTCTTTTTTTAAGTACAAAGGAATGTTGACATCATTATCTATAATTGCTTCAATTTTTGAATAAATTATTGGATCAAATGTTTCAATTTCGCGCTCACGATCACAAACTAGTTTTAAAGCAATGGATTGCACTCTTCCTGCCGAAGGGTTAGTAGGAGCATTTTTTACTTTTTGCATCATTAATTGTGATAGTCTAAAGCCTATAATTCTATCTAGCATCCTTCTTGACTTTTGTGCTCTTACAAGGTTTTCGTCTATTTCAGAAGGATTTTCAACTGCTAATTTTATTGCTTCATCTGTAATTTCATTATATCTTATTCTTTTGTATTTATCTTTTAATTTTAAGGTTGAAATTAGATTACTTGCTATTGCTTCGCCTTCGCGATCGGGGTCAGTTGCAATTAGAACTTCGCTAGCATTTTTAGTTGCTTTTTTTAAATCTGAAATGGTTGACTTTTTCATTGGATCAGGAATCATCTCTGGTTCTCAATTTTCGAAATCTATTCCAAGATTATTTGTGCCTGATGTTGCCATTTTTAAAATATGCCCTGAACTAGCAATAACTTTAATTTGATCACCAACAATTTTTTGAATTGTTTTAATTTTATTTGGTGATTCGACAATCATTATTTTTTCTGACATAAGCTAAGCCTCTCTTCTGAGTAAAATATTTTAAAATGTTATCAAAAATAATAGCACAATTTTATTTTAAAAAACGAATTAAAAAAACGATTAGAATTTTTTTAATCATTCTTCTCGTTTTGTATCACTTGTATTTTTAAATATTTCCTTAATTTGAGAATTATTGCTCTTGCTTAATTTAGGAACATATAAATCAAATTTAATGAATAAATCGCCTTTGGAACTAGAATTTTTATATGGGTATCCGCAATTTTTGATTTTAAATGGTTCATTTATTTTAATGCTATGGTCTAACTTAATTTTTTTTGTTCCGTATGGTGTTGGAACATTAATTTCCTCTTCGAGTAATAAGCTCTTAATTGATAAAGGCATTTCAATGTAAAGATCATTATTTATTTTTTTGTATTTTTTGCTAGGTTTAATAGCGAATACTATATATAAATCTCCAATATTATTTCCGTTTGATGAAGGTTTCCCAAAGCCAACAATTCTAATTGTATCCCCATCCTCAATCCCTACCGGAATATTTATCTTTTGAATAGTCTTTGAATTTACTGTTTTTTTGCCGTGGCATTGATGGCATATCTTATTTATTTTCTTGCCCAATCCTAAACATACTGGACATGGCTTTATGGTAGTAAATATTGCAACTCTTTGTTGTATTTTTCCAGAACCATGGCAATTATTACATAAAATTACATCAGAAGGGGTGTCTGCACCGCTGCCCTTACAATGACCGCAAACATCATATTTATCTAGGTTAAGATCAATTGTTTTTCCATATAGTGCATCTTCAAAATCAATGTTTAATATTAGTTGTAGATCTTGACCTCTTTGATGGTTTGATTCATCAAAATTTGAAAATGATCCAAAAATATCCCCAAAGATATCAGCACCAGAAAAACCTCCGCCAAAACCCTCAAAAAAACTACGGAAAATATCCTCCGAATCCCCGAATTGATATCCATTAGCATCAAAGGCGTTATGACCAAATTTATCATATTTTGCTCTTTTATTTGTGTCTGATAAAATTTCATATGCTTCTGATATTTCTTTAAATTTTTCTTCAGCATCAGCATTTTTGTTTTTGTCTGGATGATATTGCATTGCCAATTTACGGTAGGCAGCTTTGATTTCCTTTTCGGTCGCACTTTTATTTATGCCTAAAACTTCATAATAGTCTCTTTTATTCATCATAATAATAAAATTTTAGCACATTTTTAATTAGAGTGCTATTTTTTAAGGTCATCATATTTTAGAATTGCAATTCTAAAATTTTTATTAATATCTTTTTTAAATGTAACATTAGAATATTCCTTTTCAATTCATTCTTTGGCATAATCATCAATTTCAAGAATTAAGTAACCATTATTTTTTAAGAAATTTGGTGCTTCTTTTGTAATTTTTTTGTAAAAAAATAATCCATTATCCTTGGCAAATAACGCTTGCTTTGGTTCTCATTTTAAAGAAGAAGAAAATAAATGTTTCTTGTTTAAATAGGGTGGGTTGGAGATAATTAAATCAAATTTTTTGTTTATTTTTTTAAATAAATTACTTCTTATAATATTGTATTTTGATAGATTATTAATTTTTGCATTTAATTTAGTTTGTTTGATTGCTTGTCTTGAAATATCTGATAATGTTACATTACATCCTATATTTTTGCAAATAGCAAGACCAATAAAACCTGAACCGCAGCATAAATCTAGGACATCAGAATATTTGCTAATGTAATTATATGATTCGATGATAACCTCTTCTGTTTCGTATCGTGGAATTAATACATTATATCTAATATCGATATGGATATTTTGCATTGTTTGATATCCGATAATTTTTTGTACCGGATAGTCCTTTTTTAATAATTTTTCTTCCTTTTTTGAAACAAAAAGAGGTAGCTCATATCTTCTTTTTTCTTGTAGCAATACCTCTTTTTTAATCATTATAAACCTGCTTCTTTTATTTTGTGAGCTTTTTCATCAGCAATTAGCGCCTCAATAATTTTTTTCAAATCACCTTCCATAACTATTTTTAAGGAAGTTGAAAACCCGATTCTATGATCTGTAACCCGATCTTGTGGATAGTTGTAAGTTCTAATTTTTTCACTTCTTTCTCCGGTACCCGCAAGTTTTCGAAGTCCACTTTCTTCTTCTTCGCGCTTTTGAACTTCTAGTTCATAAAGTCTACTTTTTAATACTTTTAAAGCAGTTTCTTTATTTTGGATTTGACTTCTTTCATCCTGTGATGTAACTACTATTCCAGATGGTTTGTGTGTAATTCTAACTGCAGAGTCTGTTGTGTTAACTGACTGGCCTCCCGCTCCTGAAGATCTAAACACATCAATCTCGATTTCATCAGGCTTAATTTCTATATGAACGTCATCATCTACTTCAGGTAAAACCGTAACTGTCGCTGTTGAAGTATGAACTCTTCCCTGTGTTTCAGTTAATGGTACTCTTTGGACTCGATGAACTCCTCTTTCGAATTTCATTTTTGAAAACACTTTTTCACCCTTTATACTAAAAACTATCTGACTATATCCACCTGCTGAACCGTATGTGTAATCAATAATTTTTATTTTAAATCCCATTTCTTCACAAAATTTTTGGTACATTCTAAACAAATCGCCTGAAAAAATATTGGCCTCATCGCCGCCAGCAGCCCCGCGAATTTCCACAATAACATCTCTTTCATCGTTTTCATCGACTGGCAATAGTAATTCTTTTATTGTTTCTTCAAGTTCGTGCATCTGTTCTATTTGTCTATTAATATCATTTCTTGCTAATTCAATCAATTCAGCATCTTTTTCATTGTTAATAATATCTTTTGATAATAAGTATAGTTCTTCAATATCTTGGTATTTTTTGAATGATACATAGATATCTTCAATGCTTGCTTTTTCTTTAGATATTTTTGTGTATTGTTTGATGTTGTTATAGATTTCAGGATCGTTTAGTTTTTGCTCTAATTCCAGGAATTGCTTCTTTATTGAGCATAGAGATTCATACATTGTTTTTTCCATAGTAATAAAAGTATATTTTAAATTACTATAATTTGCGTCAAATTTATTAAAAATAATATGCATTTTTTTATATAATTATTAGCGTATTAAATATTGCCGTCATAGCTCAGGGGCAGAGCACTTCCATGGTAAGGAAGGGGTCGCTGGTTCAATTCCAGTTGACGGCACCATATGTTTAATTGCCAAAAGCCAATTCAATTGGCTTTTATTTTTCTTTTTGTAGAAAAATAGAACAACCTTAGTTGTTCTATTAAAACATTTATTAATGATATGGCACGGGTAGCAAGACTCGAACTCACAACACACGGGGTTGAAGCCCGTTGTTCTACCATTGAACTATACCCGTATAAGAAACGCTCATAGAATATTATACATTTTTTTTCTATTTTGTATATTTTTGCTCTATTATGTAAATAATATCACCAATGGTTTTTAATTTTATTAGTTCTTCGTCTTTTATTTCTATTTTTAGTTTTAGTTCAATATCTGAAACTAATAGAACCAGATCTAAACTATCGATATCAAGATCCTTAATTAATGTTTCGTTATTAAAAATTTTTTTTGTATGTTTTTTAAGTTCGTTAAATACTAATTCTTTAAAATTCATAAATATTATTATAACTTATTTGTATTTATCTTGTATGTTACAACACTTTTTTCTTTTTCACTGCTCCATTTAAAAGTTATTAACAAATTTTGGTCATCAATTTGTTTGTAAGCATATTCAACTTCGCCTTCAGTTACAAGCATTCTATTTATGATGTCTTTTATGATATAAACTATCATGTCTTCATCAATTCAAGCCTGCCCGTTTCTATAGTTTAATTTGTCATAATAGTCACTGCTCTTTATATTAGGGAAAACATCATTTCAATTAATATTTTTCTTTTCCTGTGGTTCTATGTATGAATCTTCTTTATGGTCATTTTGTTCCAATTCATTCTCTTTATTTTTTAAATCTTTTTGTTGCTGGCTTTTTTTAATTGATAGTTTATTAGTTTTGTCGTTTAATTTTTCTTTTTGAATAGTATCGACTTGGCTACTTTCTTTTTCTTTGTTTTTTTGTTGTAATACTACAAATGCTGTCGCCAACCCAGCGCAACCACCAATCGCTATGGTTAATGATGTTCATAATAATAATTTTTTACTTTTTTCACTCATTATTTACCCCCTATTTGTTCTATTGATTGCAAAGAGTTTGCCATTTTGATTACGTCTGCAAAATTATCGTATTTAATTTTGTGCCATTTTTCATCTGTAAGTCAACCTTTAATTGATCTTGTATTCATTCTTATTAATCCATTGTTGATATCAAAAAAAGGTTTTTCAATTTCCTGTGAATAACTCATTTTAAAGGACTTTAAATTTTTGCCTATATCAAGGTTAATTTCATAACCATATGTTCCCTTGTATTTTAATGGTATTAGAATCCCTAATTTTGCATTAAGGTTTTGATTATTTACCATAACAGTATCTGAAAATTTATCATAATAAGAATATGTATCTATAACTAAGTCAGCATTATTAAAATTATGATAGCTAAGCTTAGTATCATACTTATTTTTTGCGTAGTCATAAATGTTTGCAGATGAAAATGTTAAATCATAAATATCGCTATTATCTAGAATGTATTCTTCATTAGTCTCTTGATCACTTTTGGCAATTTTTAGTGATAATAGTTTGATGTTATGAATTCCTTGTTTTAAATTGTTGGTATTAAAGAATAAATTCAAATATTTTGTTTTGAATTTATGGTTAATTATGTTCTTATTAATGCGGTCTGGTAGTGATTTTATTTCAATCTCACTTAATACATTTATGGCCTTCGTATTATTTAGATTTATATTTTTAGATCTTGGATTGTTTTTAATTCAATAGGTAAATGCTTTTGCTTGATATCATAAATTTTTCACCTTATATTCAATTTCAAAATTGATATTTGCTATGTCATTAAATTCCAATTTATTTTTAGAATCATTATCACTATTATAAGTTAGTATAAAATGACCACTATTATATTCATATTTTGGCTTGAATTCTATTATTTTATTATTAATTAGTCCATTAACTCTTATGGCCTCTATTTCTTTTAATGGATTTTTATGCTCAAATGTAATAATAAATTTATCACTTCTTATAATGCGTCTGATTTTAATTGTGGTTAATTCATTGAAACTATTTCAGTTTTCTAAATATTTTCTTTGTTTTGCATTTATGATATATTCTTCCATTCACTGCTCTTGCTTATTTTCTAATGAATGAAGTTTGGGGGTTTCATTAAAAGCAATAAACATAATCTATAAATAGGTCTACTAAATAATTTAATTTCTTATAATAAGCATTTTTAGATCAGTTTTCAAGATATCACGACGAATCACCATCTACTGTAATGAAATCATTAATGAAGATTTTTTTATAGTCCTCACTTAGCGAACTTATGAAAAAATCTAACAATCCTACATTCTTAGTATCTTTCATGTTATTTTGTATTCTTTTAAGTTTTTGATTTAGGCAAAAATCAATTATAAAAGCTCGTTTTCTTTGCAAACTCATACTTTTAAGATTTTTAATTTTGTTTTCCAACATTTTTCCTCCTGCTTTAATTAAATTAGATAAATCAAAAAGATAAATAAAAAAGAAACTATGAACGCAAAATATTTATAATATAAATATATTTTTTTTAACGTGTTATTTGAAGGGTTTGTTAATTATGGAAAACAAGGTTAAATTGCAAAAAATGATTTCGGATTTTGGTTTTTGTTCGCGACGCGAGGCCGAAAAAATGATTATGCAAAAAAGAGTATTAGTTGATGGTCAAGTTGCAAAAATTGGTCAGAGAGTTGATGCTGAGGCTGTTATTAAAATAGATGGCGAGATCATCGAAAGAAGTGATAAAAAATTTTATATATTACTTAATAAACCTCGAAACACCATTTGCACTTTAAGAGATCCGCAGGGTAGAAAAACTATTTATGAGTGAATGGGAATGGATAAATATTGCTATTCAATTGGAAGGCTTGATTTTAATACAACAGGAGTAATAATTATTTCTAACGATGGCAATTTTGCTAATATTTTGGCCCATCCTTCATCTAATATAGAAAGAGAATACATTGCAACATTGGAAAAGCCAATGAGTGAAAAAGATTTAAATTTTTTAAACTCTAATTTTGTAAAACTTAATGGTGTTTTTTCTAAACAAACAATAAAACATATTAAAGATTTAACCTACTCTATAGTTCTTAAAGAAGGTAGAAATCATCATGTGAAAAATCTCTTTTTATTAGTTAATAATTTTGTTAAAAAATTACATAGAAAAAGATATGGAGTTATTACAGATGATGGTTTAAGAGTTGGAGAACATAGGCATATTACGGCCTCTGAGTTGGAATGGTTTAAAAAAATTAAAAAAAGCTAGGTAGATATATAAGAACCTAGCTTTTGTTATTAATGATTAATTTTATATTTTTTTCAATATAATTAAAATCTGATTTAATTTTGTTGTTTGAGTTATTTATGTTGAGGTTATATTTAGCATATTTCATTCAACCTTCAGAAATATCTTTTGTGAATGTTATAGCCGTTTTTTTATCATAATTTAATTTTGCAATATTTTCATCATTTGATATTGAAATTAAATTCAAGTTATGTTTATTAGCAATTTTGAATGCAATCTGGAGATCGTTGCCTTTGGCTAAAAGGCTATATTTTGAATCATTTTTTAGTACATGATAAGACCCTGATAGAAATTTGTATTTTGAAGTTTTTTCACAATTTCAATTGCTATGAAAATTGGCTATAATGATTACGGGGCCATTAAATTTATTAAGGTAATATTCAATAGAGCCCATCAATTCATTAAGATCGCCAGGATATAAAATTTTTATATTAGGAATTTGCAATAAAATACCTATTTGTTCCTCATTTTGGTAATAAATATTAGAGTTTTCAACAGAATTTAAGTCATTTTTTAGAATATATAATACTTTTAGGTTATCACTAACAGATTTTTTGATTCCTTGAATTAACTTGTCTGTATTTGATAAGGAATCAATTATTATTGGTTTAAAATTTGAGTGTCCAAATATACCATTTGCAATTAAACTCATTGCCTCGTTTTTTAATCCTAATAGTAAAGAACGGCCATCTTTGTTGTTAAAATCAAAAACTCCGTTAGTTGATTTAATTCTTGTTATTGGATCTAGCGAAGAAGAAAGTAGGAAAGCGTTTTTGTATTTATCAAATATATTATTTAAGATAACAACCATATTAGAGTAGATATCGCCTGAATTTGATATAAAGTTATCATTTACATTTTCTTTTAGATCTTCTCCCAAGAATTCAATTAATTTATCTGAAGCAGTTCATTTATTAAATAAATCGTTATTATAATTAATAACTTTCTTATACTCATCTACCACTTCTTGATATTTCTCAAAAAAGTCACCACGCTTGAAGTTAGTTGTTTCTTTGAATTCCTCAATTTCATCTACTGTTAAATAATATTTATTATTGTAGTAGTTGTTAAAATTATTAACTGCTAATTCAACAATTGAACTTTTGATTTCGATAAGTGTTGGTTTTTTTGCTTTCTTAGCTTTCAATATTGCGTTTGCAATAGATTTGTAATTAGCATCTTTTAAAATAATATAATTAAATCCATATGATTCATATGTTTTTCTAATGTCATTACTATTCTTTTTAGAATTAAAGTTATTTAATAATGTGTTTGAATCATATAGCACAATTAGTTTATTTAGTTTGATTGATCCTGCATATTGTAGAGCTTCAGTCGCAATGCTTGTTTCTAGATCTTTGCTTGAAGCAAAAACATATGTAAAATGATTTATTTCAGAAAAATTACTTGATAAAAAGGCCTCAGCAACCGCAATACCAACAGCCTCTGCAATACCACAACCATGTTTGCCTGATGAAAAGTCAATACCAAGTTTGTTATTGCGTTTTAAATAGTTATGATATTTGCAACTTGGTTTATTAATGCTTTCAATTTCTTCCTTCGTAATAAGATTCATTAAATATAAAATTGTGTAATAGGTGGTATTTACATCCGGACACGAAACAATGAATCTATCTCTAGATATTCACTGGGGATTATTTATATCAAATTTATAATGAAAAGCAAAGAGTGCATGAAAAATCTTTGCAGCGCTAATATTAATTGCTACATTTGGATTTTTAGTATTTGCTATCTGAGCTAATGAATTAATTTTTATATTATCAATAGCTAAATTATTAATTCTTCTATTTTTAAACATTTTCAATTCCTTCAAAAACAATGTTAATATTGTTTGGTCTAACATTGATTAATGAATAAATTCTTTGTTCAAGCATGAATATTGCGTTCTTAGTTTCGAATGATAATATAGCTTCTTTTTTTAACTTGTAAGAAATAAAAATCTCAATATTATTTGTGCTATTTTTTATATTAATAATAGGTTTTTTTGTAAGAATTATTGAGTCTTGAGACTCAAAGAATTGATTTATTGCTTGATAAATAACATGTTCTTCAACCTTGAAGTCGAAATTCATTCTTGTGTTGACTGAGATAAAATTGCTCATTATGCTCTTCCTACATATTTACCAGTTTCAGTTGAAACCAAAATTGTTTCTCCTTCTTTGATGAATAGAGGAGTTTCGACTACATAACCGGTTTCCAAAGTAACTTTCTTTTGGGCGGCTTGAGCTGTGTTTCCTTTAACTGCATCTGGTGCTTCTGTTACTACTAATCCAACATTAGCTGGTAATTCAATATCCAAAACTTCTGATTCATATTTTCTAACAATAACCTTCATACCTTCTTTTAAAAAATTGACTTCTCATTTTATTGTTGATACAGGTATTTCTATTTGTTCGAATGTTTCTTGGTCCATTAGCACAATGTTATCTCCTGCATTGTATAGATAGTCCATTGAGACCTTATCAATCATTGCTTTTTCTACTTTTTCACCACCAGTAAAAGATTTTACAGTTATTGATCCGGTTCTTAGATCTTTTGCCTTTGCTTTAACATTGGCTTGGCCTCTTCCTTGTTTTGAATGTTGTGCTTCTAAAACAACATAAATATTACCGTCTAATTTAAAGGTTACACCCGGTTTTAGGTCATTAACATTTATCATAATTTAACTCCTTAAAATATTGTTTATTAATTATATTTGCTTTATATTGTTATAATAAAAATATCTAAATTATAAATTAATAAATTAATATTAATTTAAAAACATTTATAAAATCTAAATTAATAATAGAATAATTACTATGAAAAAAAATGAATTAAATAATTATAATGATAAAAAAAACTTAAACAATAAATACTTGATAATGATTAAAAAAATTCAAAATTGGATAAGAAATAAGGTGAAAAAAGCTAATGCTAGTGGGGTTGTCCTTGGGATTTCTGGCGGCATTGATAGTTCAACCTTGGCAATTATTAGTTATCAAGCTTTTAAAAAAGATGCTCATTTTTATTATTTAAAAACAAGGGCAGATGATATTAATGAAATGCACATCAAGAAGTTAAATTTAGTTGTTGAAAATAAGATTGAAACGATTGATTTAACAAAAGAATTTAACGATTTTTCTGATAAGTTTAATTTAAAGGAGGATTGAATAAAAGCCAACACTAAATCACGATATTTTATGAATGTTTTATATACAAAAGCACAACAAAATAACTCATTGGTATTGGGTACAGACAATTTTGATGAATATTATTTAGGATATTTTACCAAATGAGGTGATGGTGGTTGCGATTTATTACCATTTGCAAATATATTTAAATCTGATATTTATGAAATGGCTAAACTATTAAATACACCAACAGAAATTTTGGATAAGAGACCTTCTGCTAATTTGCTTAATGATCAATATGATGAAGATGAACTTGGCTTTTCATATGATGATTTCGAAAAATATATTATGGATAACACTTTAATAAGTAGTGATATTTCAACTAAAATTGAGTATTTTCATAAAAAAACAAGCCATAAAAGAAAGTTAATTCCAAGAGGCCCAAAGTTTAAATAAAATTTATTTTTTTATAACTACATTGAAATTATTAATTCTTAATTAATGAATGTTATATATAAATTTTTTTTAAATTTAGTTAATATATAGGCATAATGTTAAATTAAAATTTAGGCCTTTATTAATTCGAACCTAAATTTTAAAAATTTATGAAGTTTTTATGTGTTTTTTTCAATTTGAATAATATAAATTTTGATATTCATCAGTTGTTTTTACAACTTGACAAAAAAGCTTGATTAATCCCTCGTTGGAATCAAAAAGTTTTTTGTCAAAATGGTCATAATATTTAATTTTGCTAACATTATTTATGATGTTTTGATTTAGTTGAAATTCTAATTTAACATTACCTTTAAATGTTGGCGAAATATGATAGCCTATAAGTCCGTCTGTTTTGGAACTAATAAATTCTTTCTTTTTACTATTTCAACTATTTTTATTATTTATATAGTAATCTATTGTGTACTTGAACTTGTCTATTTCGGTTTTTCTTGATATTAATTCAGCAGTAATAAATCTATTGCCTTCTTCAATAGAGATACTATTTAAAAATTCTAACTGATATTGCCTTTTAGGAATGTAATATTGATCTGGACTCTTTAATTCAATCGTTTGTTGCATTGCTTTTTCTAAAAAATTATTTTGTTTTAGGTTAAAAAACTTCATATTGTAAATTAGGTTATTAGCATAAGCAACATTATTTTCAAAAATGTTTGTATATTCCCCAGTCTCGCCATCGAAGGTAATTTTTATAGATTCAATTAGCTCAAACTTCAAATCTTTTTCTTTAACATTAATATTATTAAAATCAACAACATTATTTTCTATTTTGAAATTAATAACAAAAGAAAGCTTGTTATAAAAATTAGCTCTTCACCTGTTATAAAAACTAACCTTTAGTTCCTTTAAATCTTCGAATTTTATTTCGCTTTTGTCTGCATATTTTGAAATGCGAAATTTTATCCGTTCATTTTCTAATTTCTCTAGATCTTGCACTTCAAGATCCTTATTATTTAATTGCAAAATTTTAATTCTTGAATTCTCATATGCTGATTTAGGAATCGTGAATTCAATAATTCATGTATTCTCTTTTAGGTTTCTTAAAATTAATATTTCACATTTTTGATCTTTTGTAAGTCCGATGTCTAAATTTCATCTATCTTCAACATTGTATGTTCCGACAGTTGCACTAATTTTCTCTTTATATTCAACAACTTCTTTTTGGTGTTCAATGTTTGGATAATTATAAATTGGTAGCATTAAATCCTCTCTATGCCTCTCTTATGGGCATAATAAGTACACCATTATTTTTTACTTTATGCTAATAAATGAAACTTTTGAAACCTTTTATTACATAAAAAAATATTTTGTTCTCATTTTTTGCCAAAATAAATAAAAGCCATATTTGCTATCTTTGCAAATAAGCTTTATTTGACTATTTTATTAATCGAATAAACATCAATATAATAAACTTTCGATAAATTTTAATCTTCGATAGAATGTGGATTTTGATATATTGAAGGTTTTTCAAGTTATGTTGCTTAGATCGTCTTTGAATAAAATTGTTAGTAATATTGAACGGTCCAATTGACTTAGACTTTTAATTAGTTTTATAACTAATTGTTTTGATCCGCTCGTAATTTCTAATCTTTGCAATCTAAGTTCTTCAAAATTTGCAATTTTTTTGGATAATTCCAGTTCAAGTCTAGTAATGTCTAATTCTAATCTAAAACTGCCATTTTCATTTTTTAAACCCACAAAATCCTTTAATAGTTTTAATAATATTGGTCTTATAATAAGGATATTTTTAAATCTTTGTCTCATTTTTTACCTTTCACCATTATTTTAATATTTTTTTTAGGAATTATAGGAATCTATGAAACTGAAAAAACATTTTATATTTATAAATATAAAAAAATTTTAAAGTTTCAAAAAAAATGTAGCATTTTTAGCAATGCTACATTTTATAGATATTTATCTGGGTGTAATTCTTTCATTTTTTTAATGAATTCCTCTTTAGTAAGAGAGCCGTATTTTTGCATTAATTCGACACATTCATTATATTCATTTTGCGCTCATTTTGCATCTTCAAATCCAGTTATGCTGGTAATATTTGGGCCTTTGAAGAATTTATAGTTTTTAAAGAATATTTCTACTGAATGTAGTCACATTTTATCCAAGTCATCCAATGATTTAATGTGATCAAGACGATAATCATCAGCATGAACGGCGATTAATTTAGTATCAGTTTCACCTGAATCAATCATTTTCATTGCTCCAATAATTCTAGCTTCAACTGAGACACCTGGCATAAAAATTTCAGGTGAATAAACCAAGACATCTAGTTCATCACCATCTCAATCAAGTGCTTCTGAAAGGTAACCATAGTTTGCTGGATATCTAAAACCCTCACGCAAAATTCTATCAACTTTTATTTTTTTGGTTTTTCGATCATACTCATATTTAATATTTGAATTTTTAGGAATTTCTATATTTACTATTACATTTTTCATAAATAAATTTTACCAATTTTTATTTTTTCTAAAAAATTTCCCTATTTTTTCTTAAAGTCGATGATTTTTAAAATTTCGCACTTATATTTGAATTCAGGAGGAAGAAAAAAATGACAATTTATTTATACGGAAAAATTGTACACACAAATACAAATTATTTTATTTTAGACCACAATGGTAGAGGTGAACTTATTTATGCGCCACAAATGAGTAGATTTAAAGCAGGGGAGGTGAGAAAAATATTTATATCTGAAATAAACAATGAATATTCTAGGGTGACATATGGATTTGACAATTTTAAAGAAATGGTAGTTTTTGAGGATTTAATTTCATTGCAAGGATTAGGCCCCAAAACTGCTATTTCAATATTAAATTCAGGTTGAGAAAATATTATTAATTATATTGCAAACTCTAATAAAGAAGAGTTAATAAAGGTACCTTATGTATCGCCAAAGATTGCTAATGCAATTTTATTGACCTTAAAGGATAAATATATTAAATTTATTTCAAAGATGAGTGATGAAGAAATGCAAAAATTCAATAAAGTTTCAAAAAACAACACAGTTTTAAAAGAATTTGAAGAAACAATGAAAATGTTAGGATTCAAAAATAATCAGATCAGACTTGCTCTTGATAATATGGAATTAACGAGCAATATTGAAGAATCTGTTGAAAATGCAATTAAAATAATTAGTCAAAAACAAAATGAAGCAAGAATTTAGAATAAAAAGTTTTGATAATTTTATTGGGCAAAATAAGATTACATCTACTTTAAAAGTGATGATAAACTCAGCACTAAAACAAAAAAGGCCTATTGACCATTTATTATTTTACGGGCCACCAGGATTAGGGAAAACTACCTTAGCTCAAATAATTGCTAATGAGACTCAAAGTAACATCATTTATGTGCAAGGGCCCCTGATTCAAAAGAAAAGTGATATATTAACTTTGTTTTCTTCGTTGCGTGAAAATGATATTCTGTTTATTGATGAAATTCATGGTATAAATAAGAATATTGAGGAATTATTATACTCTGCCATTGAAGATTATGTTATTGATTTGCCCGTTGGTGTTGAAGGTGATATGAAAATAATGAGATTAAATTTAAATAAGTTCTCATTAATAGGGGCTACTACAAAATTTAATTTAGTATCAAATCCACTAAAAGATAGATTTGGATATATCGGAAAATTATTGCCCTATAGTAACGAAGAAATTAAAGAGATAATCAGTAATTCAGCCAATAGAAATAACATTATAATCGCACCAGATGCAATTGAGGAAATAGCAAGAAACTGTCGATCTACTCCAAGGATTGCTAACAACTTATTAAAAAGAGTTTATAACTTTGCATTATTTCGAAACTTAAATCAAATAGAAGCAAGTTTGGTAAAGGAATCATTTGAGTATCTAGATATATATCCCGGGGGATTAAATATTTTTCAGGTTGAATATTTGAGTATTTTAAAAAATGTATTTAAAAATAAAAGTGCTTCTTTAGATACTATAAGTTCAATTTTAAAAGATGATAAGGTAACAATAATTAATGATTTAGAGCCTATTCTTTTAGTAAAAAAGTTCGTTGAAAAAACTGTTAGGGGTCGAAGAATAACCAGCGACGGAATTGAATATCTAGAATCAATTAATAAATAACTAATAAGTTTTTATGTTTTTTATATTTAATTTAAAACTTTATAACTATTAAAATATATTCAAAATATAACAATTATTATATAATTGTACCTATGAATAAAAAAAATAAAATTAGCCCTGCAATAAAATGAGTTTTTAGTATTTTTATATTTATTGGGATGTTGTTAGCATTTATTTTTGGTTCTATTTTTTATTTAACACCAACATTGAATAAATTTAATCGTACTAATAATGAAATTATCGGAACTAAAACAGTTTTAAAAATTCAAAAAAATAGCAACCAAACAAGTTCTAAAAACGAATTACAACCAAATAAAATTGCAGATATTGTAAAGCAGTACCTTCAAGAAAAAGGTGATAAATTAACTTCTAACTATGATGTTAATTTATTGTCTAATAATCTTATTGAAGTAAAAGATTTGTCAGCAACTGATGATAAATCCCAAAAACAGCTTTTAGACTCATTAATTAAAAAACCTAATTTAACAATTACCGATCATAATGGTAATCCATTATTTTATAAAGGTAGATATCAAGGTAATGAAAGCTCATTCCATGGGTTGAAAGAGCTCATTGATGAAGGGTCTCAAAATTTTAACATGGATTTAGATCCAAATCCCGCAAGTGATAAAATACCTGAGGGTTATGCAGATAGAATTCAAATTAAATTGAATAGTTATGCATGAGATCAATTTACACACCTTGCATATGATTATTTTATAAGAGGTTTTCAACAACAAGGACAAGGTCAAGATGACCCTAGCTCAAAAGTATACTTTTGGTTAAATTTGGATGAATTCATTCAAAATGCCATTCAAAATGATAGAGAAAATTGAGATAGAGCAAAAAATAATCCTGTTAATTATGCATATGCCAATAATAAAGCAGGTGATGATGTTACACGCGATAAGGACGGAAAAGTATTAAAGACATTAAAACCAAGCTTAAAATATTCAATTAATGCCCAAAGATATTTAATTTCTGCAATATCTCCTATCTCGTTGATTTCATCAAAAAAACGTGATTCAATATTTTACTTAATTAATAACATTTCTAATGGTTATTCAAATAAACAATTAACTTCTTTAATTAATTTCTCATATACACCATTTAAATTAGAAAAACAAACTTCTTATTTTATTACTAAATCATATAGACAATTTGATTCATATATCATTGCTATAGTTGTTATGTGAGCCGTTATGTCACTATTTTTATTAATAAAGTACAGACTACTTGGTGTAACTGCTAGTGTTACGTTGGCATTCTTGATATTTGTATTTTTATCAATCATAACTGCTTTTGGTGTAGTTATAAATTCAATAATTGGACTAACAGTAATTATGTTACTATTTATTGCATTTAGTTTATTAATTAGAAAATTGCACATCTTTGCAAAGGAAATTAAGGAAGGTTCGAATACTAATAAGGCTATTAATAAGGCGACAAAAAGGTCATTGATATCTGGGCTTGATGTAGTAGCTGTTATAGGCATTGGGGCCATTTTGGCTTTCTATTTAAATATTAATCATTCTTCAACTATTGGTGCGTTAATGGGTATTGGCGCTTTGTTAATTTCTTTTATTGTTATTGGTTTAAATACCATATTGTTTAGACTTATAATTCAAACCGAATCGTTTGATAATAAGAAGTATTTGCTTTTAAGTGCAAATAAAAAAATACATAAATTTACTTTAAAGATTAATAATTTCTTTAAAGTAAGACTACTTATTATTCCTATTATCGCTATTCTTATGGTGTCAATATTAATATTTGGTTCCTTTTCCGGAATACAAAAGTCAGCATTATTAGGTTTTAATGTCGATTCTAATTTAAAATTTAAGTTTATTTATAGTGTTGGTTTAAATTTCAAAAATGGCGTTGATATTAGTGGACAAACTACTATATTAAATGAATTGCAAAATTTTATTATTTCTCATAATGAAGGTGCTTTAATCGAGAAAGTAAAAGCAAGTGAAAACGGATTAAATTCGCTATTAATTTATTCTAATATGGATATGAGCAATTTAATAAACAACGAATTGCTAAAGTTATTTAATTCAAAGAATTATGCAGATGTTACTTTAGTAACTAGCTCTAATGCTTTAGGAAATAACAGCATCGGGTATTCAACTGCCTGAATCTCTCTATTAATGCTATTAACCAATATTTGCATATTCATATATATCACAGTTAGATATTCAATGCAATCAGCAGTTATTTTTATAGTAAAACAAATTCTTTTGATTGGTTTAGTGTTAGGGATATTCATTATCTTTAGAACTAAAATTGATAATTTTGTGTTTGACGGTTTATTATTTGTTTCGTTTATCAATATTGTTGATTCGGTAATTAATTCATCAATCATAAAAGATGAAATTTTAAAAGATACTAATACCAAGAACTTTATTTATAATCCAACCCAGGTTCATAATATTATCAAAATATTAATAAGTGATACCTTTACTATTCAAACATTTAATGTTATTTTGGGATTTGTATTATTATCATCAGCTCCATTCTTGCTTGTGAGTGTATCGTTTAATGCAATATTTTCACTTCAATTAGCATTGTTATTTACTTGATATTTAAACATGTTTATCATTCCAAGACTATTAGAACATTTAATTAATTTAAGATATAAAAATAAACACAAAAGAATTGAAAATGATTTTTGAAAAACAGAAAAAATCCAAGAGCAAACCTTTATTGGTATTAATGATTTTTCGATGTAATTTAGTGAGGAATATATGTTCAAAAGATTAAAAGGCACACAGGATATTTATAATAAAGAGGCTAAAATACTAAATTTTATTCGTAAGACTTTTGAGGGAATAAGCAAAAAATATAATTTCCAATTTATTGAAACACCAATTATTGAAGACTATAATCTTTTTATAAGAGCAGCTGGTGAAACTAGTGACATTGTAACAAAAGAAATGTATGTTTTTCGTGATAACGGCAATAGAACTATTAGCTTAAGGCCTGAAGGCACAGCATCAGTTATTAGAGCATATATCGAAAATAAGATAAATAATTTTACAAAGGCAAAATTATTTTACTTTGGTCCTATGTTTAGATATGAGCGACCACAGAAGGGTAGATATAGACAATTTATTCAAGGTGGAATTGAATTAATCGAAAAAAAATCAGTTTTCTCTAACTTTGAGGCAATTAAATTTGCTAATGATTTCTTGAATGATTTAAAAATAAATGATTCTATTTTAGAAATTAATAATCTTGGTAGCATTGAAAGCAGAAATAAATATATTGCATACTTAAAGGATTACTTTTTAAAATATAGAGATCAACTAAGTGAAATTTCAAAAATTAGATTAGAAAAAAATCCCCTTAGAATTCTTGATGATAAAGAGGAAAATAAAAAAGAATTTGTAATGAATGCTCCTAAATTACTTGATTTCTTAAGTTATAATGAAAAGCAGGAATTTAATGAATTGTTAATTTTGCTAGATAAATTTAATATTAGATATAAGGTTAATCCATATTTAGTGCGAGGATTGGACTATTATACAGATATTGTCTTTGAATTTGTTTCAGATTCGAAGGCTCTTGGTTCGAAATCAACAATTCTTGCTGGTGGCAGATATGATGGAATGGTTGAATCTTTCGGCGGCCCTATGATCGGATCGATCGGGTTCGCTTTCGGCGTTGATAGAATATCTAACATAATTGCTTATAACATTGACAAATACGAAGAGATAAAAGAAGATTTAGATATTCTTATAGGTTATATAAATGATCACGAAAAAGATGAAATATTAAAAATCGCTTATGATTTAAGAAAAGAGTACAACATTGAATTCATTAATGAAAAATGCTCAGTTAAACAACTTTTTAAATTAAATTATCAATTAAAACCTAGAATGCTCATATTTAAGGAATTAAATTCAAAACATCAAGAAATAAAAATAAAAATTAAAGATATTGAAATTATTCATAAATACCATGACATCAAACAATTTCAAGAGATAATAAAGGATGTAATATAAAATGAAAAAAATATATTGTGCAGATTTAGATATAAATAATATAGGTAATAGTGTGGAATTGTTTGGTTGAGTGGCAACTAAGAGAAAATTTAAGAATCAAATGTTTGTTGATTTGAGAGATTCTAGCGGTATCATTCAATTGGTGTTTGTTAATATTTCTGACCCACTTTTAACCAAGGAAAGTTGCATTAAGGTTAATGGTATCGTTAAGAAGCGCCTTGATGCTAATGCAAACTTAAAAACAGGTGAAATTGAAGTTTTAGTTAATGAATATCAAATTCTTAATTCATCTAAACAAATCCCTTTTGATATTGAAGATGATAAGAATAATTCTGCAAATGAGGATTTACGTCTAGAATATAGATTTTTAGATATTCGAAATAAAAAAGTATTGAACAATCTTAAAATTAGACATAAATTATCGCTTTATATTAGAAATTTTTTCGATAAGAAAGGTTTTATTGAGGTTGAAACACCTATTTTAGCTAAATCAACTCCAGAAGGCGCAAGAGATTACCTGGTGCCAACAAGAAAAAAAGGAAGGTTTTTTGCTCTACCTCAATCACCTCAATTATTTAAACAATTATTGATGGCTGGAGGTGTTGAAAAATATTTTCAACTAGCAAGAGTTTTTAGAGACGAGGATTTAAGAAAGGATAGACAACCAGAATTTACTCAATTAGATATTGAAATGTCTTTTGGCTCGGAGGAAGAAATTTTTGCATTATGTGAGGAAATGTGAGCAGAAGTTCTGGGAAAGTTAGGCTATAATATTGAAACAAAATTTCCACGAATGGATTTCGAATACTCAATGAAACATTATGGAAACGATAAACCCGACACAAGATATCCATATTTAATTCAAGATTATTCAGAGGAATTGAGTGATAAATTCGGAATGAAATATGTAAAGGGTATAATATTTGACCGAGATGTTAATGAGCATATTGATATAATTAATGAAATTTTTTATAAGAATGGTGGTGAGTTTTTTGAAACGTTAGATTTAACTTGCCCATCATGTGAAGTTAGCAAACACCTTGCAACAAAAAAAGAGTCAACTCATTTATCAAACCCGATCGCTTTAATATCGGCCGGTAACGATGAAGAAAATGTTTTAAAAGCCTTGGGTGCAATAAGAACACTATTGAATGAGCTATATAAGTTAGCAGATCCTAATAAATTAAACTTTTTGTGAATAGTTAATTGGCCAATGTTTGAATTTGATAAGGAAACTAATTCTTATGCTCCTGCACATCACCCGTTTACTCAATTTGATGAATCTACTGTTCATTATTTGAAAAATGATGAGTTTAATAAGGTTAGAGCTAAATCATATGATTTAGTTTTAAACGGTTTTGAGCTAGGTTCTGGATCGATTAGAATTCATGATCTCAATATTCAAAAAATGATTTTTGATATTTTAAAAATATCAAGAAAAGAACAACAATCAAGATTTGGCTTCTTCTTAAAATCATTTGAATACGGCCTACCACCGCATTGTGGCATTGCATTTGGTATTGAAAGAGTTTTAATGATTTTAACTAAATCATTATCCATAAGGGATGTTATTGCTTTTCCAAAAAACGCAAAAGGTGTAGATTTGCTTACTTCAGCGCCATCAGAATTAGCAAAAGATCAACTTGCTGAGTATGGGATAGAAATTAAGAGTTAGGAGAAAATAATATTATGGTATGAGCATTAGTTGTAATTCTTTTAATAATATCCTTAGGTATTATAGGAATATCGTTTATGATGGCCCCAGATTCTAATAGTTTTAGCGGTGCACTTGTTGGTAGCAATGATCTTGACCTATTTAAAATTTCAAAAGAACGCGGAATTAAAAAAGTTCTTAAATGGTCGATGATTTCCTTAGGTATTTTAATGTTTATATTTGCAATTATTTTGCGCGTTGTTTGACAACAAGGTTAAAACTTATATATAATGAACAATAAATTTTTTAAAAATGTTAAAAAATTAGACTCAGTTGAGATATTAAAATTCATTCAATCTCATCCACAAGGTTTAAGTTTTTTGGAAATTGTAAAGAAATTAAACATACATCCATCATTAAATACTGATTTATCATTAATACTTAAAAAATTGGAAGAAAACGAAAAAATCGAATACAAGAGGGATGGTTCCTATATTCCTATTTTTTATCTTACAATGGTCGAAGATATTGTTGCAATAACTAATAAAAGATTAGGTTTTATTGATTTTATTGACGCTAATGATGAATCGAAGAAAAAATCTGCAATTTTATTTCCATTTGAAACAAGAAATCTACTTGATGGCGATTTAATAGAGGCCAAAATTTTCTATTATTATAACGATCAAAATGAATTGTTATATAAGGCAAAAATTACAAAACTATTAAAACATAAAAAAAATATTTTGATAGGAAATTTCTTAAGATCGCATAATGGGAAGATTTATTTCGAAGCATCAAATGATCGAGATAAAGGAAAGTTTGAGATTTTTAATTTAATGAATATACCTAAAAATATAAATAGAGATGATGTTGTTGAGGTTTTTGTTTTAGAACCAAATGAAAAAAATATTGCTATTAAGTTTAATAGAATTATTACAAATATTAATTCTTTTGAATTTCCCTTTGCTAAAATTCTCGCAGAAAATGAAGTTAGCCAGAAATTCGATGATAGTGTTCTTCTAGAAGCTTCTAATATGCCTACATCTGTTAGTGATCATGAAATTAAACAACGCAAAGATTTACGCAGTTTATTAACTGTTACTATTGATGGTCTAGATACAAAGGATTTTGATGATGCGATATCATGTTTTGTGTTACCTAATGGTAATACAAAACTTTATATTCATATTGCGGATGTTTCTTATTATGTAAAAGAAGGAAGCAAAATTGATAGTGAGGCATTGCTTCGGGGTACATCAATTTATTTGCCAGGTGAGGTTATACCTATGTTACCTTATGAATTATCTAATGGAATTTGTTCATTAAACCCTAATGTCGATAGATGTACTATTACACTTGAGTTAGAAATAGATAAAGAAGGTAATAATGTTAAAAAAGATATTTATGAAAGTGTAATTAATTCTAATTATCGCCTAACTTATAATGAAGTGAATGATTATTTTAATAAAAAGATAAATGTATCATTAGAATTAAAAAAATTAATGGATGATTCGCAAAGAATATCAAAAATTATTCGACAATATAAGATCAAAGAAGGTTATGTTAATTTTGAAATTAAGGAACCAAAGTTAATTATAGAAAATAATAAGGTAGTAGACATCAAAATAAGAGAGGACGGCGAAAGTGAAAATATGATTGAAGATTTTATGGTTAGAGCAAATGAAACAATAGCGGAAATGATGTTTGAAAACCATATTCCTTCAATATATCGTGTTCATGATAAACCATCTGATGATAAGCTTTTTGAGCTTCAAGAACTTATTAAATTTGCACATTTAAATAATATATTGGTACCTTTTGATGGAAACCCATTAAGTTTTTCAAAAATGGTAAATAAACTAAAAGAAAAAGGATTGGATGATTATATAAAAAATGCTTTTCTTAGAACAATGCAAAAAGCAGTATATTCATCTAAAAATATCGGTCATTTTGGTCTTGCTTCTAAATATTATTCACATTTTACCTCACCAATAAGAAGATATCCTGATCTATTATTGCATCGTTTAATTAAGAAATATTTGTTTGCTCGTAAAAAAATTAGCGATGAACAGTTTTCGGAGGAATCTAGTAAAATTGAACAAATTGCGCTTATGAATTCTGAAAGTGAAAGAACGGCAATGACTGTTGAAAGAGACATTGTTGATATTAGAAAAGCTGAATATTTTGAATCACTAATCAATAAGACATTTGTTTCTACGGCCGTTTCTATTGAAAAATTTGGAGTATTTTTTAATATTAACGAATATCAAACAAGTGTTTTAATAAGATTTGAAGATTTGGATGATAATGTTATAAAAATTTCCAATTATGAAGCTAAAGGCGACCGCCTTTTATTCAAGGTTGGCCATAATTATAAAATAAAAATTATTGGGATTGAAAGAGAAAAGGGAAATATTAATGCGTCTTTGTGTTAATATTTCTTTTTTTGATCTTATAATATTATTTATGCCAAAGTTAATTATAAAAAATAAATTTGCTAAATTTGATTATGAGATTCATAGTACTTATGAGGCAGGAATTTCATTACTTGGTTGAGAGGTAAAAAGTTTGAGGGCACAAAATGCAAAAATAGATAATGCTTTTTGCTCTATTAGCAACAAAAATGAGGTTTGGATTAATAATTTGTATATTTCTCAATATATGCTAGTTAAGGGCGAATTGGATAGATCAAGAAAATTATTGATGCATAAAAAAGAAATTTTGAGAATAAGTAATTTAATTGATAGATTAGGCTTAATAATGGTTCCCCTTTCGATTTATTGAGTGAACAATTATATAAAAGTTGAAATTGCTTTGGCTAAAAGATTAAAAAAATACGATAAACGTGAAAAAATTAAACAAGAAGAGCTAAAAAGAAACCTTAGAAAAATATATTAACGGGGATGTAATGGCTTCGACAAATATTTACGTATTTCAATTGCAGTGGTCTTGTAAACCATAATACTTCTAGGCTTTTTAAATGCAAACTTAGAAAACAAAAAAGAAAAAGACTACTTCATGACAAACGTTATGAATCGTCAATTAAATCCAGTATTTGCTTAATTAAAATCTGGTCAAAATCTTATAATGTGGCCCGCATTTAAGAATTTTGTTGTGTTGGGCTTGATTCAGTACTGTTTCAGTTAAGGGCTGAATGACTCAAACAAACTGACACCCTTTTAATTTTTTTCTATTTTAATTAAAACTGGTTAGCATAAAAATAGAATAAACTGTAGATATTGAAATATTACAATGTATGGACCGGGGTTCAATTCCCCGCATCTCCACCAAATGTAAATACACTAGCATGATGCCTTGGCATCATGTTTTTTTGTTTATGTTAAGAATCAATTATAAAAATAATTAGATAAAAATTATAGTAAAAATTTTTATTAAACAAATAGCAATATTAATAACTAAATAAGAGGAATCACCGATATACCAACGTCAATTAAAATGATAGATGCAGAAAGTTAAAGAGTCGCCATTATTAAAAAAACTCCTTAAAATTTATTTTTTCAATTTACAAAAAAACTCAAAAGATATCGAAAGAAATGGCCTTTTAAAATTTTGGGAGATAGCAAATTTTAAAATATTTAAGATATTTAGCAAATAAATAAATTTATGAAATTATTAATTTGTGGTGGCTTTATTTCAAAATAACAATTGTAATCTCGTCGAATTGTTAAGTTAAATTTTACAATTATCATAAAAACCTATTTTATTGCTTTTTTTGATGGAAAGTTTAGAAAATAATTTAATCCGGTTTTTTGATAAAAAAATATATTAATAACAAAAAAGTTTTTTTATTTTTTTTAAATAAAATAGCTTATTTTTAATTAAAAAATAATGTATGATTTTATAATATATAAAGTATTTTTATTGTAAATCTTAAAATAAAAGGGGAAAAATAATGGCAGTGAGATTAGTCGTAAATCATCCTGATGGATGGGCAGTAAAAAACCCAAAAGGACAAAGAGCTTTGAGAGTTTTTAAAACGCAAAAAGAAGCTATGGATTATGCAAAGTCATTGAAGGATACAACGTCAATTAATGTGCAAAGTAAGACTGGTGCATTTAGAAAAGTATAAAAATGTACAATATTTTAGATGGTAAAAAAACTAAGGAAGAAATACAAACTAAAATAAAAAAGCAATTTGAAAACATGGCAGAAGATAAAATGCCAATTTTAGGTATATTACAGGTTGGTGATCTTGAGGAATCTAATATATATATAAAGCATAAATTAAATATTGCTCATTTCCTTGGGTTTAAAACAAAATTAATAAAATTAAATAGAAACGTATCAGAAGAAGAAATAAAGCATAATATTGATATTCTGAACAAAGAAACAACCGGTTTTTTAGTTCAGCTTCCTTTGCAAACGGATAAAGTCAAAAATCTACAAGAGTTACTTAATTGCATTAATATAACTAAGGACATTGATGGTTTGACACAATGGAATCAAGAAGCAAATTTTCTAACTAATTTTAATTCATTTCTCCCTGCTACAGCTCTTGGTGTTGTTATATTATTAAAAAAATATCAAATTAATTTTAATAATATGAATATTGCCGTTGTCGGTCAAAGCAAGATAGTTGGAAAGCCGCTTGCTGATTATTTTGAGCAAAATGGGTCTCATGTAAGAAGATATGATATTAATACTCCGAAGGACGATTTATTATTGAATGATTTAGTTGTTGTAGCAACTGGTTGCCGTGGCTGCCTGGACGGAATAAAATTAAAGGATAATGTTGTCCTTATTGATGTAGGAATACATCGAATAAATGGTTTAATTGTCGGTGATATTGATATTTCTAAGATAAATAACAAAATATCATATTTAACTCCAGTACCTGGCGGTGTTGGACCTATGACTATCATTGCCTTAATGCTTAATTTGGTTAAGGCATATGATATACAAAACGATTTAAATTTTTTATCAAAAATATTGATAGATTTATAATTAACTTTATATGTTTTTTAATATAATTATTAACTGTTTTTTTATAAAAAAATAGCATATTACACAAATTGCTATTTTTTATTTTTTTACTATTTTTTGATTACAACATTTAGTAAAATAATTTAAATATTTTTACTTTTCTTATTTAGGGGGTCTTTATGATAATAGGAATAAGTGGAATGATTGCTGCGGGAAAAAGTTCGCTTTCTTCCAAATTAGCTAATCATTATAAAAATTCTTTACTACTGAATGAATTTGAAGAAAATGATGAGGTATTCAATACTTTTTTAAAGTGATTATATGAGAAAAAACAAAATTTAACTATTAGTTTTCAAAGTTTTATTATTGAAAACCATTCAGCAAAATTTATGGAAATTTATAATAAATTGCAAGATAAACCCGATATAGATCGGCATTTGTTTTTGGATAGATTTTCTATTGAACATTATATTTTTGCTAAGTTAATTCTTAGCAAAAAGGAACCTAAATATTTTGATGGCTTCAAAGCCTTATTTTCTAAGTTAATTACAAAAAGCGAATTACCGGACTTAGTAATATTTCTTGATATAAGTTTTGATACTTTTAAGAAAAGAATTTTTGAGCGAGGGAGAGCTATTGAAATAGATAATTGAGATCTTAATTACGATTATTTCAAGAACTTGCATGAAAATTATTATAAAATTTTTAGAGAACTTGCTGATGATTTTCAACTTAATTACAAAATTATCGATACAAACAATTTATCTGAGGATGAGGTATATAAGCAAGTAGTAAAAATTATTGATGAAGAGGAAAAACAATGGCAGTTAAGACAATTGATCCACGAATAGAAAAAGTTCTTTTCAACCAAGAACAATTGGAATCAAAAATAATTGAACTAAGCAATTGAGTTAATGAAACATATAAAAATTCAAATAACTTAATTCTTGTCGGTTTATTAAAAGGATGCTTACCGTTTTATGCTCAATTGATAAAAACAATTAACATAGATTTTATTACGGATTTTATGATAACTAGTTCATATGATGGGAAAGACAAACCATCAGGAAATGTTAAGATAATTCTTGATCTTGTTAATAATATCGAGGGTCGTGATGTGTTAATAGTTGAAGATATTGTCGATACAGCAAAAACTATGACTAAGGTTGTGTCAATTTTGAAATCTAGAAATCCTAAGAGTCTTAAGGTCCTTACTTTATTAAATAAACCTAGTGGTAGAATTGTGAAATTTGAGCCTGATAATTATGGTTTTATTATTCAAAAAGAAGACTTTGTTGTTGGTTTTGGTTTTGATTGAGAAGAAAAAATGAGACAGCTGCCTTATATAGGTACAATTAAAAAAAGCATTATTTAATTGTGATTAAATAAAGGAAAAAACAAACAAAAATGAGCCTTCTTCAATATATGAGGTTTCAGCATTAAAACATTGATTTTTTACAGTTTTTTATTCCGTTGAGGAATTATTTTATCACTTGTTTTTACATTAGGAATTGCTATACCATGAGTTTATTGTGCAAGACAAAAATTTATTGCAAACCACACCATTTAAGCGCTAGAAGATTGAAATTTGATGGAACAAGTGGACAAATTATTTGGTTCATTTATTAAATAATGACTATTAGGTATTGTAACATTTGGTTTTTATACTTTCTTTATCTTGCCACAAAGGGTTGTTGCTTGATACACAAAGCATACACTCATTGCTGAATAATTAAAAGAAATTATAAAATGCAAGACTTTAATCTTGCATTTTTATTTTTGCGTTTATCTATTTTTCAGCCTTATCAGCCTTAGTTGTTGATTCTTTATCATTGTCCTTAGGTTTTGATTGTACCATTTTAACAATAGCTTGTTCAACATTCTTTTCATATTGTTTTATATTTTCTTCTAATTTTCTATATTTTTCATAATTTTCAGAATCGCTAAATTTAACTAGTAGAGTAAAAATTTTATGTGGTAGTTCATTTTGTTCTAATGATTTCTTTGATACGAAGGTTTTTATTTGTTCTGGTTTTAAATTATATGATTTAGCTATTTCATTAACCTTATTTTCATATTCTTCATCAGTGATTTGTAGATTTTCCTCATCTACAATTTTTCCTAAAACAAATGATTTAAAAAGATTTTTAAAGGCTTCATCTTGATATGTTTTTAGAACATCCTCTTTATTGGTTTTTGTGAATTCAAAATAATCTCTTTCGCTAATCCCCTTTTGTTTTAGCTGTTGAATAAAACTTTTATAATATTTTTCAGCTTCTTCATTAATAATTATGTTAGAAATTGTTATTGAAGAGTTTTTGATGATTTCGTTGATTGCTTCATCTGTGTAGGTTTGCGAAGCTACTTGTAAAACTGCTTTTGTTGCTTCAAATTCAACATATTCATTAAATTGTTCGATAGTGTTTACTAATGGATTTATTTTTGCTTCTTTTAAGAATTGATCATTTACCTCTGGGTAATTATTTGTTTTAACTGAATTAATTTTTACTTTAAAGACTACATCTTTTCCAGCTAATTCTTTTGCATGATATGTTTCAGGGAATTTAAGATTTATATCTTTTGATTCACCACGATTTAGATTGACCATTTGTTCTTCGAAGCCAGGAATGAATTGATTTGATCCTATTACTATGTCAAATTTTTCAGCTTCTCCGCCTTCAAATTTTTCACCATTAATGTAACCAGTAAAATCAAAATTTACACTATCACCCATTTTTATTGGTTCATTAGATTCAATGGAAACAGCGTAATTTTTTAGAATTGTTTCTTTGGTACCTTCAATCATCTTTTTATCAATGTTTGCAATGTTTAACTTAGTATTAAGTTTCTTATATTCACCTAAATTTACATTAGGAAATAGAGGGAATCTAAATACATATGTGGCACCTTGGTCAGAATAATCACTAACATCAAAACTAGGGTGATAATCATTAATAATTTTATCTTCGTCTTTAATTTGAGTAATTATATGATTTTTATAAACATCATCAAATTTATCATGAATTACTTTATTAAAAATTTTAAATGGATCAACTCTTTTTAGAGCTTCTTTTAAAGGGGCTTTACCTTTTCGAAATCCAGGAATTGTAACATCATTAGCTAATGATTTTTGAGCTTTTTCATAGGCCTTGGTTCACTCCTCGCCATTAATGGTATAATCGATAATTAATTCGGTATTTTCCTCATTGAATTTTCTTGACATTTTTTTGTTCTCCTTGAATAAAAAATATTGTTATTATTATAACATTATTTATTTAAATAATGAATATAATGATTTTTCATTATCTGATAGTGAATTTTCATCCCTTTCGCCAAATAAAACCTTAGTAACGTTGATTATTTCTTCATATTCGCTAATAGTTTTATTTTTTAAAATATTAATTCAATTTTTGAATAAATATGCACTGAATACTTGTCTGGCGATTTTGCTTTTTGCTACATCATTGCTGTAAATTGTTAATATTTCTTTTTCCAGTTTAGCAATTGCCTCATTTTTTAAAAATGAACCATCTATTTTAGGATTAATTATTATATTATTAACTTTGTAATTGTAATCAACATTCTTTGTTTGCAATAAATCATATATTAGCGTTTGAAATCCTCTGTTGTCAAAACCATCTCCATTAAAAAAGAATTGAAATTCAGATAGATATTCATTTATATCTCGGTTTTTTAATTCATTATAGTTAAGCATAAAAATATAATCCATTTTTTTGTTTTTTAATGAATTAATTAGTGATAAAGTATCTAAATTGGTTTTTGTTTTTAAATTGTTTTTTTTAATCTGAAATAATATAGTATTTCTGAAAGCGTCAATTTCTTTTTGCATTGCATCAATAACAAATTTATTTCTCGAGTTATCTAAGAGATAAATTGCTTTGAGCGGGTCGTCATATCTTATTTCTGTTATTTTATCAATGAAATCATTAAATTCTTTTTCTATTAAATCCATAATATAAAATTTTACACTATTAACATTATTAAAATAAATAATGTTGCTTCTAAATTAATAAATAATTCTATAATTTATATATAAAAAAATTAACGTTATTAGATGACGAAAATTAATTTTATTTTTAAAGAATTTTTAAGGAGAATAGGAATGTCTAAAATTAAGAAAATATATGCATATGAAGTTTTAGATAGTAGAGGGAATCCAACAGTTAAGGTTGAGATAACCACTAAAAAAGCTTTCGCTGAAGCTCTAGTGCCATCGGGCGCATCAACTGGATCAAAGGAAGCTTTAGAACTACGTGATAAAGGAACAAAATATGAAGATAATTGATTTGGTGGAAAGGGTGTTCAAAGTGCTTGCGATCATATAAATAATGAAATAGCTAGTTTATTAATTGGGCATGATGTAAAAAATCAAGAGTTGATTGATAATATTATGATTGATGCTGATGGTACTCCAACAAAATCAAAATTTGGTGCCAATGCAATTTTAGCTGTATCTCTAGCATGCGCAAAAGCAGCTGCAATCGAAGCTAAAAAGCCATTATATGAATATCTGGCTTCTTTAAAACAAATTAGTGCAAGTTCATTTACTTTGCCGGTGCCGATGTTAAATGTTATTAACGGTGGTGAACACGCTTCAAATACCATTGATTTTCAAGAATTCATGATTATGCCGGTAGGGGCTAAATCATTTAAACACTCTTTGCAAATGGCAAATAAAGTATTTCATACATTAGCTAAATTACTTAAGAAGGCAGGACACGGAACACAAGTAGGTGATGAAGGTGGTTTTGCACCTAATTTACATACCCATGAGGAAGCACTTGATTTTCTTGTTAAAGCAATTAAGGATGCTGGTTTTAATCCTGCAACAGAAGGCGTAAATTCGATTGCAATTTGCTTGGATGCTGCATGTTCGGAACTATATGATTCAGAGACAAAGAAGTATGTATTTAAGAAATTTAAGAAGGCATTATTAGATAAAAGAGCTGGTTTTGAAAAATATGCTAAAAATAAATACGAATTTACAACTAAAGAACTTGTGAATTACTTTGGTAAATTGATTAATAAATACCCTATCATTTCAATTGAAGATTCACACCATGAAGATGATTGGGATGGATTTATTGCAATGAATGAGAAGTATGGTGAAAAGGTTCAGTTAGTAGGGGACGACTTAATTGTAACAAATCCTCAATATATAAAGGAAGCTATTACTAAAAAAGCAATTAATGCTTCATTAATTAAGATTAACCAAATTGGTTCATTAACAGAGACAATTAAAGCAATCAAGATGTCTCAAGAAGCTAATTTAGTTCCTGTGATCTCACACCGTTCTGGTGAAACAGAAGATACATTTATCGCTGATTTATCAGTAGCATTTAGCACCGGAGAAATAAAAACTGGTTCAATGTCAAGAACTGATAGAATCGCTAAGTATAACAGATTAATAAAAATCGAAGATGAGCTAGGTAATAGAGCTAAGTTTAAAGGAAGAGAGACATTTTATAATTTAAAATAATATATCAAAATAAAATTAGACCTAATCCCCAATTGTTATGGGTTTGGTCTAATTTTATTATTTTTGTTTTAAAAAAACTTAGCCAAAAAGCCAAGTTTTTTTAAAACAAATTAATCGATTTTCACTTTAACAGCAGCACCCATTGAAGTAGAAACTACAATGTTTAAAACATATGTTCCCTTAACAGTTTGTGGTTTTAATCTCTTAACTGTTTGAATTATGGTTTCAGCATTTTGAGCCAACAATTCAGTAGGCATTGATTTTTTACCAACCGAGGCATGGATAATTCCACCCTTATCAGCGCGGTAATTTGCTTTACCTTTTTTCAATTCTTCAACAGCTTTAACTGGATTTGTTGTAACTGTTCCTGTCTTTGGGTTTGGCATTAAACCTTTTGGACCAAGCTTTTTACCATATTTTCCTAAAACAAGCATCATTTTTGGATCGGCAACAATCACATCAAATTCATATTTATCTTGATTTAAAATTTCTGGTAGTTCTGAAGATGAATAAACGAAGTCTGCCCCAGCCTCTAATGCTGCTTTTTGCGCTGAAACTTCATCAGTAGCCACTAAAACTTTAATGCTTTTACCAGTACCATTTGGTAGCACTACAGCTCCACGTAGTTGTTGGTCTGATTTTCTTGTGTCTAAATTTAATTTAATAGCAATATCTAATGATTCGTCAAATTTTGCAAATGAAGCTTTCTTAGCTAATTCAATCGCATCTGCTAAAGGGTAAATATCTTTTTTGTTAACTAATGTTTTTAAAACTTTAGCGTTCTTTGTAACTCTCTTAGCCATTAGTTAGCACTTCCTTTTAGTCATTCTTCATAACCTTCAACTGTAATACCCATATTTTTAGCAGTTCCAGCAACCTGATGCATAGCGCCTTCTAGAGTTATTGCATTCATATCTGGCATTTTATATTCCGCTATTTCTTTTAATTGTTCCAAAGTAATTGAACCAACTTTTTCTTTGTTTGGAACTCCACTACCTTTTTTAATTTTTGAAGCTTGAATCAATTTATATGATGTTGGTGAAGTAAATAATTTAAAAATAAATGATTTATCCTTATAAACTGTAATTAATACAGGAACCGGTTCCGAACCTCTGTCTCTTGTTTGGTCGTTAAAAGCCTTAGTAAATTCAGGCATGTTAATACCAACACCTGCTAGTGCAGGGCCTGGTTTGGCTTGTCCAGCTAAAAATTGTAATTTAGCTTTTTTTACTATTTCCTTTGCCATTTTTAAAAATCCTTTCGATAATTGTGGTTCAAACGAATTAATAAATTCTTCCACATTTTAGGCAATTTTACATTGCACCTAGAAATTATAGCAAATAACTTATTTTATAAAAATAAACTCATTATATTTATCTTAAAATTTAATCAAAATAAATAATATCGACATAATAGAGGCATAATAAGAATTCTATATTAGTAATTTTTTAGAAATTTTTATGCTTTTCTAACTAAATTTATAAAAAAAGTATCCACATTTGGATACCTTATATAATAACCTTTACAAAATTATTAGGGCTTTAGTTTTGTAAAAAGTCAGCACTACTTGGCATTAATAATCTAACTAAATGATCAAGCAATTGAATTTTTAGATTTGGATCTTTTTTATTATTACCATCTTTTGGGTTATTCATTTTTGAAAGTTTAATTAGCTCATCAATTGTTTTTATTGCTTCGGTAATTGATTTTTCATTATATGAGTTTCCCCCAAGACCATATTTAGAAAGTTTATCATTATCTTTCTTGTAATTTTCTTTGTATTCTGTAAGCATTTTCTTAAGGTTTGAAAAACTAGATTCATTTGCTTCTATTTTTAGATTTTTAACCATAAAAACAATAGTTTTAACTTCTTCGATTTGTTTTTCTTGTTGTGTTTTTTCTTCGAATTCTAAATTTTCACCCTTAGGGAAAAGTAAATCACTTGCTGTCTTTGTTAATAGCTTACTAATTTCTCCTAATAATTGAATTTTAACTACTTCTGGGACACTTAGGCCTAGAAGAATTTTAACCTTATCAATTGAATTATTAAGCGCTTCATCTTCGTAATTAAATTCTTTAATATCAATTTTTTTCAGAAGTTCATTTAATTTTTTTTCATCTTCAAGTAATTTTTGAAATTCTTCTATTGATTTTTTATCCGAATTAACATTAAGTTTATTCAATTCAACACCTAAATTAACATTTTTGTTAAATTCTTTTTTAAGTTGAGGATCGATTTGTCCCTTGAATAAGCTTTTTGTAAAAATGTTATCAATTTCACCTAATAATTGAATAATTACATTTGGATTTTTATCTTTTTTAATGATATCGTCAAGATTAATTAATAATGAAAATGCTTTTGTTAAAACATTTTTGAAATAATAATCACTTTTACCAAGTTTTTTAAATGTCTCAGCCCCTTCTTTTTTAAGTTCATCAACAAAGTTATTTTTTGAAATATCAACCTTAGAAATTTTTTCAGCGAAAAGCATTACTGCTTGTTTGTCTTTGTTAAATTGAATTGATTCAGGTGTTTCAATTTCTGGTTTAATTGGCTTATCATTCTCTGAATCGCCTTGCTTTGATTGATCAGTATCGCCTTGTTTATCTGGATTAGGATTTTTATCAGTATCACTTTCTTTATCAGGTGTTTTTTGTTGAGGGGTTTTTGTTTCTGGGTTTTTTGGTTTCATTGGTTCAGCTGGTTTTTCTGGTTTATCTGGTTTTTCCGGTTTAGCAGGATTTGCACATGATAGAGCTATAACTGGTGTTGCCAAAACAGGTA
>NZ_JBSQAV010000004.1:0-83909 GCF_053851515.1 Mycoplasma sp. 773 | reverse complement strand
TATAGAAGTTATCTAAAATAAAAAAAGTCGATATTCAGTTTTCAGGGAACAAAAAAAGCTTGCTATAAATATAGGCAATTTTTTTTATATTTTTAGTTGTTTAACTTTTCCCCAAAAAGTGGGAATTTTTTTTAATTTAATGATGGCTTTATTCTTTTTTAACTTAAATTTTAGTGGTTTTTATAACTAAAACAAGTTTAAATTGATTTTTTTTATGTTTGATTTAATAAAATATTCATCGATATTTATAAATCTAGCAACTCTTTTGAGCTCTCAATCATGTGGAGAAACTATAACAAAATAATTAAAATTATCAAGACCTGCTTGATAATTTTAATTATTTATTTCGTAAGAAATTATTTTGATTTTAAAGTAGATGAAAAAAATAAAACAATTTCTTATGAAATTCCTAAAGTAGAACTATTTTTTTCTAATTTTTTATTAGAAAATTGTTAATTCTTAGTCAAATTGCAACATTTTTATAGTTTAAAAATATTTATCAAACTTGTGATATTAAATTTATTTTTAAGACCTAAAAATTTAAATTAAATAAAAAATTATTTCTTTATTTTAAAATCAATATCAAAATCATTTTTTATTTTTATAAATTCAACACCAAAGGTGCTAAATATTTTTAGGCTAGCTTTAAAATCATCTGCTTCCGGTTTATATTCACTAGCATAATAAACTTTCGATATTTTTGATTGGACAATTAATTTTGCACAGTTATAGCATGGCGAATGTGTAACATAAATTGCTGAACCTGGTTCAATTTTAGAATTAGTTAGATTAGCATTAATTATAGCATTTGCTTCAGCATGAACAACATATGTATATTTTGAATGTAGCACATCATCAGAACAACTTGGTCGATTCCATGGAAAGGCTAGGTCATTATCAACCTCGGTGTTATTAAAACTAGTTGGCATTCCATTGTAACCTAATGAAATGACATAATTATTTGGGCTTACAATACAGGCCCCTACTTTTGTTGTTGGGTCCTTAGATCTAAATGCACTTAATTTGGCTAAGGACATAAAATATATATCTCATTTAATATTGTCTTTATGTTCGTTAAAAATAATATTTTTTGTCTTTGAATTCATAATAGTAAAATTTTATCACAATTTTAAAAAATCAGACTCCGCAGACCCTGATCTAAATTATTTAGTGAAATAAGCAAAAAAGCTCGGATAAGACATTAACTATGTTAATCCAATTCATTATGCTAAATAATTAGCCATAACAAGTTGAATTAAAAAAATTATATCAAAAATATCTAATATTGCTTTATTTTTTTATTTTATTTTTTATATTAATAAAACTACTAAAACTAAGTCGATTTTTATAAATAAATTTAAAAAGTATTATATTTTTTTGCAAAAAAATTTTAAATGTTGTTAAAATAATAAATGTTAGGAAAAAATGATGGACATAAAAAAAATAAATGAAAATTATCAAATTTCTAGTATGTTCACAGCTATAATAGCTGCATTTTTTGCTATTGAAATTATTAATTTCAACAAGGGTATTATTAAGATGAATTCTATGAATTCGTGAAATAAAAATATTATTCTTGGAGGAATTTGTAATGCAACTTATACATTTAAATATCATAATTAATAAGATTAAAATTAAAAAGAATAATATAGATTTTTCATATTTCAACATTATTTGCCGTCCTAAGATTATGGATTTTAGAGGTACATAATTACTCAATAAACATAAGAATTTTCTTAATAAAAAAGTATCTTTTAGTATTTTCTTAATAAAACCAAGATTTAAATAATTTCAATAAAAAAGTAATAAAAATCAATCAAAAATGTATTAAAAAAGTCACATTGAAAGACAAGAGAAAATGCGCCTCTTTAAGAGCAAAACCTAACAAAAGATTAAAAATAATTTATAATTATTTTGTAATTTTATATAAGTCATTTTATATAACTAGATAATAATTTTTTAAATACAATAACACCTTAATGACTTTTATGGAATTATAAAAAATGGAGATTAAAATGAAAAAAGCAAACAAAATATTATTAGCTTCTTTACCTTTACTTAGTGCTTCAGTGCCCCTGCTTTTAGCAAGCTGCAGCAACAACTTACAAAGCGGTAAAGTTCATAAATACGTGTTTGAATATAACTCACCTTATACAGGACAAGCATTTGTATATGATGCTTCAAGATCGTATGGTGGATATGTAAGTGTCGCAACGACACAACAAACTTCAGCTGGTTTGGTTCGCATTGAAAATATCGGAGAACCAGTTTTAACTAACAAAGTCAAAAAGGATCAAAGTGGTAAAATAATTGGAACTGCTCAATATATCACAACTCCAACTTGAACAAAAAAGGCATTAGCAATGGCTTCTGCAGTTGTTATAACAGACAAAAATGGTTCTATAACAACATTTGATTCCGATGATGCCGATATCATGACAGAGCCTAATGGCGAAAAAGACGGAGTTAAATATTACACTTCTGCTTCAGTAGAATTAAAATCGAATAATCAAAAATCTATCAACAGTTTTAACTTTGATAATAAATTAAAATCAGCTACTAAAGTTCAATTTATTATTCGAAAAGGTGTTTTTTGAGTTGACGAAACGGGTAAAAAGACGAAATATGAAGTTAATGCAAAAGATTTTTATTACTCGTGATTAAGAACACTTTCTGTCAGCCAATCATTCAGAGATAAAAATGGTGGCTCTGAGGAACTTGATAAAGAGGCTGCCAAAGTTTTATCAGACGCTTCTTCATCAGCCTTTACTGATAAAGAGGAGTATTCAAATGATTATTTATTCAGTCTTTTTGGTATTGATCATAAGAAGTTTTCTGTAGAAAAAGAATTTATACAAAAAGTAGGATTAGATGATGCTGTAACATTTGAAAAAATTTCTAATCATGATAATCCAGAATTTACAGAGTTCTTTAATAAGTTAATATTGAGAGATTATACCTTTCAACCAGCTCCTTCCCAATATATTGATGAAAAAAACCAAACAGAGCAATTGCCAGTATATAACTATAACGGTTTGCAAAATGATGAAACCAAAAAATTTGAAGATAAGATTAGAAAATTAGATAAAAATTCTATAGTATATAAGGTTGGAGCCTATTGATATGGAGTAAGTTTAAAAAACACTTTATACAATGGCGCATATTATATATCACCTCAAAAAGGACAGGAGTTAATTCTTAAGAAAAATAAGAATTACTATGATCAAAAATTTGTGAATAGCCCTGATACTATTGAGCAAATAGTGTTTATATATAATCAAAACGTTGCGGCAGAAACATTTGCAGACAGAATTTTTAATAAGTACAAAGAAGGTAGCGTTTCGCAAATTGCATTTAGTCAATTAAATAAAGCACAACAAGATGAAATTTTGAGAGATGGTAATAAATTTGGATTGCGTTACATTCAAGTTGTAAATACAAATAGACCATTTTATAGAAACGTTGCACAACCATTTGTTAGAGCACTTCCTCAAGGGCAAAATAATAGTTTCTATGAATTCAATGATGCTTTTGCCAAATTAGTTTATGGAGCAACAAGAGACGAGCTATCAAAGGGTTTAAATGATCCAAGTGAATTTATATCTGGTCGTGGATTAATTTTTAGAACTTTAATAAATGCTGCAATTAATTGAGATGAGTTTGCTTCGCAAGCAACCAGTTCTCAGTCATCGGCATGAATAGCAAAAGTTGCAGATGGTTCACCAATTGGCGGTAATGACCAACAATTATCAAAATTCAGAACTCCAAATGATGTCAGAGACAGAATAAACTCTTTATTTGCTCTAAAGGCAGATGAGTCTGGAAAAATTGATTTTGGTACCACAATAGGCAAAGAAATAAGTCCTAGCGAAAATGAAGAAGTGTTATTTAAAAAGAATGGAACGAGATCACAAAAACTTGAATCTGCCGGTTTTGAAAAAATTAAAGAAGAACTAAAGAAATTAATTGATAATTTTTATGAAAAATTTCCTGAATATAAAGACCAAGATATTGAGTTTAAATATGCCTTTCCATTTATAAATATACCTAAGGGATATAAAACAGCATTTGAAAGTATTCAAGAAACATTTTCACAATTACATCCAAAATTAAAATTATCAATATATTACACTGATAATAAAGATGATCCTAGATTTGATAATTTTAGATCAAGAGGATCAAATGGATCAGAAACTGTTTCGTGATCATACGACTACGACTCAATCGGTTCAGGATATGACGGCCTTTCATTTAGCGCAAACCTAGTTCCGACATTAACTTGAATAGCAGCAAATGATTCGGGTGATAAAAACAAATTAATAAGAGAAAATTATCCAAAAATTTATAAACTTGCAAAGGATATGGTTGAATATGCTAACGAGGATGGACCACATAAGTGAATTGGTTCAGTACCGTTTGCGGATCTTCATTTAGTTGAAAACAAATATAAGGGACAATACCTACCATATACTACCTCTGTTACCTTTGAAAAAAGAACTGAAAACGGGAAAGAACACTATTTTCTAAAAAGAGATAGCAATAATAAAGCAATCCCTTGAACATCACATGATGGCAAGCATGGAACAGATGCTTATGCATGAACAGCAGCATTTTGATTACAATATATTGCAAAACATACTAATGAACAAGCAATTGAGTTAATGGAACAATTTACATCATTCTTTAATATTGGATTCACATATGCAATTTTTAAACAAAAGAACGAATTTGGTAGAGCATTAGTCGAGAAAAAATTTGTCGTACCTGATTCCACAAATCCTGGTGTCGATCTATATGTAGATTGAAAGATTAAAAACTAATTTATACAATGTTTAGATATATACGTCAAAGAATATTATTTGCACTCCTGACATTGTTTATTATAACTTTTGTTGTATATACACTTGTCAGCGCTTTTGGGCAAAGTCCGGTTAAAGCAATAGTTGAAAAACTATTTCAAAATCCTAAAAATAAGCTCTCAATTGAGCAACTTACATATGACAATGAAATAGCTTTTGGGCTTAGATATGAAGATGGTACGCCCATTCCTATCATCGTAAGATATTTCCGTTATATCGGAAATATCTTTCGTGGTGATTTTGGATTTATTATTAATAAAGAAAATAATCCAAATCCTTCTGAATATACTAACATACAATTATTATTTTTTACCCCATTAAAATATTCGATTAGAATTACTCTTCCTGCATTTATTATTAGCTCAATTAGCGGTATAACTATTGGTGTTTTTGCCGGTTATAAAAGGGGAAAATTATTTGACTCTGGCGCTAATTTATTTGTTCTATTATTTGTAGCAATTCCTTCATTTGTTTTAGCTCCGATATTAATTACCATTTCACTAAAAATTGGTATTCCAACCGTAGTTCCAAGAGACGCTCTTGAACCAACATTTGGTAAATTATTTGTATCATATCTACCGCCTGTGTTAATTATTACCTTAACTTCAATGGCTGTATATGTTAGTTATACAAGAAATCAAGTAATCACTGTATTAACATCTAATTATGTTTTAATAGCGAAAACTAAAGGATTGAAGGCTACTCAAATATTTTTTAAGTATGTATTAAGAAATATTTCGATTCCATTATTTAGCTTATTATTTGGCTCATTCCTTGGGCTATTGTCTGGTTCAATTATTATTGAAAGATACTGAGATGTTCCAGGAACAAGTACTGTTATTGCTAATTCATTTCCAACTGGAGAAATTAATATTATTATGTTTTCAACGATATTCTTTACTGGAATTGGATTAGCTGCTGAGATATTTGTAGATGTAATGTTTGCTGTATTAGATCCAAAAATTACATATTCTGCACAAAATAAGAAAAATTATTGGCTATTTTTTAAAGCATTTTTAGAAAGAAAGAAACTTGAAAAAGATCTATATGCAAAAAGGGCATTGAATCAACAAAACCATAATTCTATGTCTCAAAATCCATAATGAAAGGTAGGTTAGAACGTTAAATATGGAAGATAATTTACAATCTCAGATTAAAGAATTTAACAAAAAATACAAAATAAGTTCTGAACTATCTAGAAAGTTCGGTTTTGTTTCTGAAAGTGATAAGGTTCAAACCTCCTCAATAGCGGGGCGCCCTAAAAAAATGGCTATTGAAATTATAAAAAGATTCTTTTCAAACCCAATTGTTGTTGTTTCGCTAATTGTGTTTTTGTTTATATTACTGGCATCATTATTAATTCCATCAAGTCTAGTCACAAATTATACCCCCAACAAACCAATTAATGGTTATGATTTTATTAACTCATTGCCGCCGGCATATTCACCTTTTGTAACTAAAGCTATAACACCCGACGATCAGATTTATAAATTCTATAATTATGTTGTTAGTCATGGAAAGGAATTAGGACAAGAAGTTGAATGAAATAATTGATTTGCATTCTTTACAAATTCAACAACCATTGACACTAATGATCAAGGTCAATTATTTATTCACTATAATGCTTATCATTTATTTAAAGCGTGAGTTCTGAATGGTTTAATTAACTCAAGACCTAACGGAGTTTTACTAACTGATGAATATGTAACTAAGGTTTTAATACCGCAAGTTCCTACATTAAAAACCATTTTAGGAACCTCTTCAACTGGTTATGATATATGAGTTACAACGTGATATGCAACATGGAGAGGGATTGAAATTGCTATTATTACCACAATAATTCAAGCTGTGTTTGGCATCACTTTAGGTGCGGTCCTTGGTTTTTATGCAGGTAAATTAATTGATACAATCATTATGAGAATAATTAACATTTTTAATGCTCCACCAACAATTATTTGGATTCTTATATTTGTTGGAATCTTTGGGACAAACCAAATTTCCTTGATTTTAGCTATGTCTATTGCTGGATGGCCATTGTTTGTGGGTTTAACAAGGTTATACATAATAACCGTTAAAAACGAGGAATATATAACAGCCTCAAAAGCAATAGGTGCTTCTGCCTCAAGACAAATATTTGTTCACGCCTTGCCTGCAATTATTGGGAAAATTGCTAACTCATTTGTTAAAAATGTCCCAAGTGTAATTTTATGAGTTGCATCATTGGCATTTCTTGGTTTCTTTAAATCTGGGAATGATACTAACTTAGGTCAGATCTTAATTGAATCAGCTTCAGAAGCTAGTGAAAACGTATGAGTAATCCTACTTCCGACATTAATATTATTATTACTATCATTATCGCTAAACTTTATGGCTCTCGGTATTCATGATGCCCTTGATCCTAGAGTAATAACTAAGGGAAAGAGAAAATAATTATGTCACAAATTAAAAAACAAACTACTCAAAAGCGATCATATTTATATTCTAGATTTCAATCGCAAGAAATAATGGAAGATGATAAATTGTTAGAAGTAAGAAATTTACATGTAAGTTTTCCAGCAGGCAGAAAAAAAACTATTCATATTGTTCGTGGTGTTGACTTGGATGTTAAGCGTGGGCAAATTGTAGGATTAGTTGGTGAATCAGGCTCTGGCAAATCAGTAACATCAAAAACGTTAATTAATGTTAATGAGAATGGAATTATAAGCGCTGATAAAATTCAAATTGGTGATTTGGAACTAAGCAACATTTTTAAAAAAGAAAAATATTGGCAAATTGTTCGAGGTCAAAAAATTGGATATATCCCTCAAGACCCCTTAACATCGCTAAACCCAACTCGCACCATTGGAAAACAATTATTAGATGCACTTAATAATAATACTGAGTGAAGTGCTAAAACATATACTGAAAAAAAATCCTATTTATTAGGTTTACTAAAAACATTTGGTTTAAGGGATGTAGAAAAGATTTTTAGTGCTTATCCTCATACACTGTCAGGTGGTATGAAACAAAGAATTGTTATTACTATGGTAGTTGCTCTTAAACCAGATTTAATTATTGCTGATGAGCCAACTACTGCTCTTGATCCTACTGTTCAGGCTAGTGTTCTCGCTTTATTTGAAGAAATTAGACAAAAAATGGGGATTTCCATTATCTTAATTAGCCATAACATTTCCGTCATTGCGAAATTCTGCGATTATATTTATGTTATGTATGCCGGAAGAATCGTTGAAAAAGGTTCGAAAGAAGAAATTTTTACACAACCCGCGCACCCATACACATGAGCTTTAATATCTGCTATTCCTGAATCAAAAGAGGAAAAATTGTATAACATTAAAGGAACGCCACCAGATATGGCTAACCTTCCTGTTGGTGACCCTTTTGCTCCTCGTAATGATTATGCTCTTGAAATTGATTTTATCAAAGAACCTCCTTTAATCCCAATAACTGAAACACACTCAGCCGCTACTTGATTATTAAGTCCTGAAGCACCAAAGGTTGAACTCACAAAAGATCTACAAAATCGTTTAGAATTATTTAAAAAGGCATTTCAAAATGAAAAATAAAGAAGAAAGAAAAGTTATATTATCAATTGATAATCTTAAAAAATATTTTGTTAGTCAAGGTATCATTAATAAAGCTGTTGATGGTGTATCTTTTGATCTTCATGAAGGAGAAATTGTTGGTCTTATTGGTGAGTCTGGTTCAGGGAAGACAACTGTTGGTAGAACAATATTGAGACTTTATGATGATTATAATGGATTTGTGCGACTAGAAGATAAAATAATTTCAGGTAAGCACATTAGCCTATCGCTTAAAAAATATCTACGTAAAAACGTTCAAATGATTTTTCAAGATCCTCATGCTTCTTTAAATAGTCAACAAAATATTTATACAATCCTAAGAGAACCGTTATTAGTCAACGGTATAATGAAAACTAAAATAAATGATATTTTCAAAGATTGGTTAGAAGTCAAAAAAACATTTAAATATACATTTCAAATTCAAGCCATGAAGCTAGAACTTCAAAATTATCAAGAAATTAATCGCCTTGCTAATCCTTTCTTTTCAAAATGAAAAAAGGCATTTGCTGATTTTAAGTTAGATGAGGAATTGAGCCGTGAAGATAACTTTTCGTTGTTTTATGCTTACCTAGAAGAAAAACAAAGAATGGAAAGTTTGATTATTAATAATATGTATTCAAACGCTTCGTCGTTGATAAATTTCTATTATGAAATGCAATCTAAATACCGTCGCGAAGAATTATCTAAGGAAGAATTAGCATATCGAAAAGCACAAGAAGAATTTAAGAAAATTAGTAAATTAAGTTGTTTATCTTGTGAACAATATGATGATGTGAAGGAATTGGAATATCTTCTTACTAAGAAAAAACAACTAATAAAAGAGCATAAACATCAAATTTATATTTCTAAAAATACGTTTAGTAACTTCCGTGTAGAAAATAAAAATGAAAGAGGCTTAGTGAATATTGCACGACTAATGTCTACTGATTTAGATTTCTATTTGTATAATTTAAAAAATGAATATCTATTCAAAGCAAGAGTGATGACCTTGAATTCATTAAAAAAATGTCTAACATTTTTACATTATGAAGATATAAAACAATTGGTTAAAGAGCTTGAAAGTTATGTTTTGAACTTTTATAATACACATCTAGAAAAAATTGAGTATTCAAAGATAATGTTAGCGCAAATTAAGCAAACATTAAAAGAAAATTTTAAGTTTGATTTTTCTAAATATACCGAAATTTCCAATAGAAATGAGCAAAACTTTCGCGATGAATTAGAACAATTAAATTCACAAATATCTACTTTAAAGCAAAGAATAGCGCTAAAACAAGTTCCGCAATATTCACATCAAGAATTGTCACAAGCGCATAAAAAACTTAAAGAGGCCAAAGAACTGTATTTGCAAGGTCGCTCTAACTTCTTAGTAAGTTATAAGAAAATTATTGATGACTTGTATCAACAAATCCAAATTGAAAAGGCAGAGTATCAACGCTTAGTGGCTGATCAAACTATTTGCAATGATTTATACAAAAAACATAAATTTGAATTCATAAAATATGTTAAAAATCTTTATGATACTAAAATTAATTCTCTAACCGAGAAATATAACGTATTAAAAGAATCACTAAAAGCAAAACCTAATGACCTAAATATTTTTAAAACAAATAAAGATATCAAAAGGATTCTTGAAAAAATTCAGGCTATCAAAAAAGATAAAGATACTGTTGTTAAAATGTATAACTCTGATATTGCCTTGAAAGAGGATACATTAAAATCATTTAATATCGAAAGAGATTATTTAAGAAAAGACATTAAGCGTATTTATCTATTACTTGGTATTGACTATAAATGAGTTGAATTAAATCTTAATAAGAAAAATAGCGAAAATGTTGACGTTCATCATACGAAATGGTCTAAAAGATTTAATCTTTATGATTATAAGTTTTCATTTCCATTTGCTAAATATTTAATTTCAGAATTATTGTATAAAATGATTATTTATCGTTCTCTTGAAGATGTTGGTTTATTAAAACAATTTGCATATCGCTATCCACATGAATTTAGTGGCGGACAATTACAACGTATTGTTATTGCTCGTGCATTGATTACTGAACCAAAAGTTATTGTTGCCGATGAACCAATTGCTTCTCTTGACATTTCTATTCAGGCGCAAGTTGTTAATTTGTTAAAAGATTTATGTATTAGAAAAAATATTGGTTTAATATTTATTGCCCATGATTTGAGTATGATTGAATATGTTGCAGATAATGTGCAAATTATGCATTTAGGCAAGATTGTAGAAAGCGGTAAAACGGAAACTATTTATAATAATCCTTTACACCCATATACAATTAATTTATTTAAGGCAATTCCCAAAATATCAAATGCTAATGAAAAGTTTCAAAATGTTTCATTTAATATTGATTATATTTATGAGCAACAGTTTCCAAATATGCCAATTAATTATCAAGTTGATAAAGAACATTGAATATACGGAACAAAAGAGCAAATTGCAAAATGAGTTAAAAAATAGTTTAACTAAACATTAGACGAATAATATTGTCTAATGTTTTTTTATCTGTTTTAATTATAATTAATTAAGTATAATTAGTAATTAAAGAGAACAGATATGAAGAAAAAAAATTATAGAAAAAGTCAATATAGAAAATCTGGAAGTTATTGATCACGAAGCTGAACACTAGGTAATATTATTTATTTTTTTATTTCAATTTTTTTAATGATTTTAATGATATTATTAACAGGTTTTTTAAAAAAGCAGAGTTCTGTAAAAATAACATGGTCTAATGCAATTAGCGTTGGTTGTGTAACTGTTATGGGTATTGGCTTATTGGTCTTAATTTCTCGTAGCGGATTTGGTAAAGGATTGGCCTCGCCGATATTAAGCTTTTATCATAATTATCGCATTAACATGCGTGCCAAGGCTAAATATTATTCTGGTATGAATCAATTTGAAAAAGATAAGATTTTAAATAGTGAAAGAAATGCTTATAATATCGAACAAGCAAAAAAAAGCAAGAACAAAAATATTTTAGGGTCAACTAACTTGGCTTCATATCTCATTATCGGCATTTCCTCCCTTACACTAGTTATTGGTATGCTAGCAATACATTTATAAGAATTTTAATTAATAATAAATTAAAAAAACAAAAGAAGGAATTTTTATGAAATATTTAATCGGAAATTTTAAGATGAATAAAACTTTTTTAGATGTCGAATCTTATATCGATGCTCTTGATTATCTCATAGATGAAAATAAAGCCCAATTAAATAACATTAAGATTGGCATTGCCCCTTCATTTGATAGCACATATATAGCTTATAATAATCCTCAGCGTAGTTATTTATTTGGATTGCAAAATATATTCCATGAATTAAATGGTGCTTATACTGGTGAAGTATCGCTTAATGTGGCAATTGAAGCAAATGTTGATTTTGTAATTATCGGACATAGTGAAAGAAGATTATTATTTAGCGAAACTGATGAATTAATCAACCAAAAAATATTGCATCTTAAAAAAACTAATATTAAAACTATATTATGTATCGGGGAATCGATAAACGAATTCGAAACTGGCCGTACGTTTGATGTTTTACAAAAGCAAATCCAAAGCGCCCTAAAAGGCATTAGTGATTATAATAATTTAATTATTTCATATGAGCCTGTTTATTGTATTGGCAATGGAATTATTCCAAAGGTCGAACATATCCAAAATGTTGTAAATTTTATTCACAATGAATTGGATAAAAATGTTCCTGTTTTATATGGTGGCTCTGTTTGCTTTAATAGTATAGAAAGATTGGAACAAGTAAAGAATTTGAGCGGATATCTTGTTGGAAAGGGTTCGCTAAATGCAAATGACTTTGTATCGCTAGCATTAAAAATTAAATAAAATAACGACTTTTAGCATATAAATTTTATTTTCTTTTACTTAGAAGCCATAAATTATGAAGCAAGACAATTTTAAGAAGCGCAACTATTTATAAAATCAAAAAATGAAATTTAAAAAAATAAAATTCAACTTATTTTAAGTTGTTTTTTAATTTTAATGATGTATGAATCTCTTATAATATAAAGACATAAACTTATAAAAAATATGTTATTAAAATTGATTACTATTTAAAAATATTTAGGAAATATTATAATTTTTTTCTCGTGCTCTATACAATATAAGTGCATATATAAATTATTGTATTAATATAAAAAACATTGATTTTAGTCATAAAAAGCATAATGTTATATATGTCTTGATGAAATATTTTATAAAGGAATAATTATGATGAAAAGAAAAAAACTAGTGTTGGCATTGTGTTTAACATTGTCAGCTAGCTTAGTTATTGCTGGAGCAACAGCAATAACTTATACGTCGATTAAAAAAAGCAATCAAATAAGGCTTCAAAGAGATTTATTGATTGCCGAAAAAACAAAACTTGTTAATCAAAAGCAAGCGCAATTAGAATCTGCAAAAGATAAGTTAACAAAAGCGCAAGATAAACAAAAAGAATTGAGTAAGAAAATTAGCGATATTGAAAGAAATATTAAAAATATTCAATCTTCAAATCAAGATATCCAAGATAAGATAGACCAAGCTAGTTTAAATTTAGTTAGCAAGGAAGCAGAACTTAGCACTTCTAATAGTGCTTTAGAGATGGCGAGGACTAAGTTAGAAGATGCTAAACAAGAGCAGAAAAAAATTCAATCTGATTTTAATAGCGCAAAAAAACTTTTTGATGAAAAATTAGAAAATTTTAATTTAAAAACAGCGCAATTAGAAGAAGCTAATAAGTTATTAAAAGAAGCAAAAACAAAGAAAGAATTAGCACAGAAGCAATTGGAAGATGCCAAAATTTTAAGTCAACAAAAATCAGGGGAATTAATTCAAAAGGAACAATCCTTACCACAATTAATGCAAGCTATTAAAGATGCTACTGATGAGAAGAAAAATGCTTCGGATAAGGCAAGTAAGGTTTCTACTGAGTATGAATCAAAAAAGAAAGATCTAGATAGCATAACAAGCGAATTAGAACAATTAAAAACGCAGCAAAATCAACTTTCTAATGAATATATGTTGGCTAAGCAAAAATTAGATGGATTATCAGAAGCAGTTACAAATAATGAAAAACGCATTGAAGAAGCTGTTAAAAAAATCAAAGAAACTGACAATACGATTACTTTAAAAACAGAAGAAGTAAATAATTTATCTAATGATATAGAAAAAATTAGAGAACCTCACAACATTGTTTTAATGCAACTAGATGAAGCAAAAAAACACTTGTCGATAAGCGATGAAGATTTAAAACAAAAGACTGAATCATTTAACAATGCTAATCAAGCCTTGATAGAAGCACAACAAGAATTGCAAAATGCTAAACAAGAGATAGTTGATGCAAAACAAAATCTAGATCAAAAAACAATAGAATTAGCCCAAAACGAAGAAGAAAAAAATAGACTTGAAAAAGAAAAAGAAGTTCTTGAAAATAATCAAAGAGATTTACGCCAAAAATTTGATGATCTCCAAATGCAAGAGCGAGAGTCGCAAGTTGAATTTGAAGAAAAGAAAGATGAGTTAGAACAAGTTTTAAAAGAATATGCACAAGTGGCTCAACAATTTGAACAAGCACAACAAAAAGTTGCCGAAATAGAGCAACAAAGATTAGAAGCCTTGAAGAAAATAGAAGATGCTACAAATGCACCGCAAACTAAACCAGTTGAAATTCAAGAATTGAAAAATAAAATAACCGAAATACAGCGTTCATTAGAAGAAATTAAGAATAAACAAAAACAAGACCAAAAAATATCGGATGATGCAAAGCAAAAATTTCCACAATTAGATGCTAAATACCAGTCTAAACTGCAAGAAAAAACCGTGATTGAAGAACAATTGGCAGAAAAAAGAAAAAATGAGAACGAAGCTAAAAGCGAACTAGATCAAAGAATTTTAGAATTAAGCCAAAAAGAAGCTGATAAGAGTGAAGCAATGCAAGCAAAGCAGGAAGCTGAGCAAAACAAAGATACATTAGCTCAGGAAATTCTAGTTTTAGAAGATGAATTAGTTAAATTAGAAGCTAAAATTACTAGTGCAAATGCTGAATATGAAAAAGCCGAAAAAGAAGCCCAAGAGGCTAAAGCGGAATTTAATAAGATACAAAAAGAGAAAAATAGACTTTTTGAAAAAGTTATAGATTTAACAAAAAAATTAAATGCAAAAAAAATTGATTTTGCTGAATTTTCAAAAGCTGATAAAGAAGCTTTTAATTATCTTAAAAATACCTTTAATCCCGCAATGACTAAATTAAGCAACAAAGAGCGAGAAAGAAATAATAAAAAGACTAGTAAGGATAATTTAGAAAAACAAAAAGTCAAAACACAGGAATCTGTTAACACTAAAAAACAAGAACTAGAAAATGCTAAAGCACAAATAGCAGAGAAGGACGAATTATTAAGACGTCTAGAAGCTGAATTAGAAAGCTATAATAACGCCAAAAGTGAGGCAAGTGCCAAGTATAATTCTGCTTTAAATACTTTGAAAGCTACGGAAGAGAAAGCTAGAGTTACTCTTGCTGAAACAAATACACTTCAAGCGGAAGTTGAGGCTCTATTAAAGTCTCAAAATGATGCTGATACAGCTATTGAACAAGCCAAAAATGAAATTGCTGCTAAAAATGAAGAAATAGAGCAAACTAATAAACTAATCAAGCAAGCTGAAAAAGATTTAGCTGACGCAAATGAAAATAAAGCAAAAGCGCAACAAACCTTGGATGAAGCTAATGTTAAGAAAACAGAAGCCGAAGCTGAAAAAGCCAAAATTGAACCAGAATTTAAATCAAAATCAGAAGAAAAGGCTCAAAAAGAGGAAGCATCTAGTGTAGCTGAAGACGCTTACCAACAAATTAAGCAACAAAAGGATAGCTATTTCGAAAGATTAGAAGAATTAACAACCGAGATTGCTCAAACAAAAAGTAATATAAACCTACAAAAAAATATTATTTCCAAAGCTAAAGAAGCGCTTGAAGCAGCAAAAACTAGAAATGAAGAATCCACAAAAAGAGAAACTAGTGCATTAACTGATTTAGCTCAAAAAACAAAGGAATTTGAGGAAAAACAACTAGCTAAAAATAAATCTGAAAAAAATAATCAAGACTTAGTTCAAAAGAAAAATGAAGCCCAGAAAACCTTTGATGAATCTGATCATAATTTCCAACAAAAAACAAGAAACTTGGAGCAAGCAACAACTGATTTAAAAACTGCGCAACAAGAAAATAAGGAAGCTAAAAAAGAAAAACAAGCTGCGGAGGCTGATTTAGAAATTGCTAAAACTGATCTTTCTAACAAAAGAATGCAAGCACAAGAAAATGCAAGTAGAGCCAAAATGAAATTAGATGAAAAGACTAAGGAAGTTGATTCAAAAATCGAGGCAGTAAATCAAGTTAAAAGCATTGAATCTAAGGCAAAGGAAGCTAAAGATATTGCTGATCAAAAACATAATGAAGCAATTCAAAAATTTAATGATGCTAATAGTAATTTAAGTAATACAAATAAACAAATAAAAGAAATAAAAGAGGCTATAGCAAAAGCTAGCGAAACAATTGCCAACGCACCCCAAGAAATTGAAAATATAAGTAAAAACATTTCCCAACAAGAAAAAAATATTCAAGAAAAGCAAAATGCTGTAAATGTTGCATTGCAAGAAAAACAAGCCGTTCAATTTCCTAAGGAAATGAAGGAAAAACTGCTAGATGATGCAAATAAAAAAATAGAGAAACAACAAAATGATGTTGAATCTAAAACAAATTTAATAACTGAAATAAATAAAGAATTAGAAGATATTAAAAATCAAAAAGCAGAAGCCGAATCAAAAATCAATAATTTTGGTACTAAAATTCAGCAAGAACTAAAAAATAAAGAATTAGCACAAAAAGAATTAGATAAACTTACTAGTGAAGTTAGTCAAAAAATTCAGGATGTCGCAGAAAAAACCGAGAGTCTAGAAGCTGCTAAACAAGATTTACTAAAAGCCACCCAAACAAGATAAAAAATATTTTTAAGTAAAACAACCAATTTCATTTAGAAGTTTCTTGTTTTACTTTTTTATTTATCTCAATATATGGCATGTTAAAACATGCAAAATAAGAAAAAATACAAAATAAAACAAAAAATAGATAGGGCGATAATTAAATAATTTATTAGCACTAATCCTAAAAAAAGCGCAAGAAAAGCATAAAAAATGAGTATAAAGTATCATTTATTATCTGTTTTTTAGTATATGTCTTACTATATATATATATATATTGTTTTGATTAAAAACCGATATTAGGCTAGTTTATTTTATATTAAATAATTTATATATATACATTAAAATAAAGCATTTTTTATAGGTGGTATTGTAATGAGAAAAAAGAAAATTACCTTAGCATTGTGTTTATCATTATCGTCTGCTTTAGTTGTGGCAGCTGGTTCTGTTTTTGTTTATAGTATAAGCAAAAAACAAGATAGCTCTAATTTGCAATCTTTAAATAAAAAGGTTATTGAGCAGAAGGAAAGAGAATTATCTCTTGCTAAAAACATGCTGTTAAAGCTAAAAAATAAGAAAAAAATATTAAACAAAAAAATTAATGAAATAAATAAAAATATCGAAAATTTTGAGGCTTTAAATGCGGAATCTCAGGATAAATTAAAGCAAATAGAAAATGAGACTATAAAAAAAGAAAAAGAAGTTTTAGAACATAGTCGAATTTTAGAAGAAATAAAAAAACAACTAGATAATCTAAAATCACAGCACGAAAAAACCATATCGGATTTTAAAAAAGCAGAACAAGTTTTTGAAGAAAAAGCTAAGAAATTAGCATTAAAAACTAAGGAATTAGAGGAAGCTAAAAAGGACTTAGAGCAAACTAAGAATCAAAACAAGTTACTTCAAGAAGAGTTAAACAGATTACAAGCTGATGTCCAAACAAAAATGAATGATTTAGAGTCACAAAAGCGTATAAAAGATAGCGCCAATCAAGTTATACAAACAGTAAAGGAAAATATAAAACAAGTTACTGAAGAACAAGAAAAGGCCAACAAAAATCTTTCAGGAAAACAGCAAGAACTAGCAGCTTTAAAAGATGAGCTTGAAAAATTAAAGCAAAAACAAAAAGAAGCTCAATTAAATTATCAAGAAGTAGAAAATAAAATAGATTCTCTAAGCAAACAAATAAGCGATGCTGAAGCACTTATAGAGCAATTAACAAAAGAACTAGAAAAAAAGTCTAGTGAGGCAAGCATTAAACAAGAAGCAGTCGATGTTGCAACAAATGAATTGCAAGCTGCATTAGAAAAACAAAAAGAAGCTATACAAAAATTAGAAGAAGCAAAGAAAAATTCACAACAAAGTGTAAATGAATTAGAACAAAAAACTAAGAATTTAGATATGGCTAAGGAATCATTAGCTAGTGCATTAGAAAATCAACAAAAAGCCAAAGATGAATTTGAAAGTGCAAAAGCAAATGCCAAGTTAAAAGAATCTGATTTGATCCAAAAAAACAAAGAAAAACAAACAATTCAAGAAGAAATACAAGAAGCTAACCAAGAAAAAGATAGGCTGCAAAAGGAGGTTGATAGGCTAGCTGAAGAAGAAAATAAAGCAAGTAATGAATTTGAAAATAAAAAAGATTTCTTAGAAAAAATCAATAAACAACATGCACAATTAAACGAAAAAATACAGCAAGAAGAATTAAAAAATCAGCAAATTAAGCAACAAGAAGAACAAAAGCAGCAACAATTAACTAACGCCATTAAAAATATACAAAACAAAGAAGCAGAAAGAAATACAAACAATTCTGAATTAGCACAAGCTCAAGCGGAACTAGAAAAAGAAAAGCAAAACTTAATGGAAGTTGAAAATTCAAAGCGCAAAATTGAATCAGAATTAGAGCAGGCTTCAAAAAATGTTGATACTATAACACAGCAAAAATCAAAGCTTGAGGCCGAATTACAAAGTGCAAAAGAAAAAGCCAAAACCGCAAAAGATGATTTAGATAAGAAAACTGAAGAATTAAAATCGAAACAAAGCGCAAAAGAAGAGGCCAATAAAGTTAAGAAAGAAGCCGAATCTAAAAAATCCAATATTGATAAAAAATATCGTGAATCGCTCGATGAACATCAAAGATTACATTCTGAGATAAACCGTAAAACACATGAACTAAATGAAATAGAAGTTGAAATAAAAGAATTAGAACTAGATATTCAAGATGCTGATGATGAAAATGAAAGAGATGATTTGGAGAGCCAACTAGCACAAAGAAAACAAGAAGCAGTTTACCTTGAAAATAAATTGGAAGAACTCAAAAAGCAAGAAGAAGGCGCTAAAAAGGCCTTAGATGATAATGAAAAAGCCAAAGAACAAGCAGCCCAAGAATTAGTCCAAAAAAAAGAATTATTAAAAAAAGCAGAAGAAGAGTGGAAGCAAGCTGAATCATCAAAAGAGCAGGCAGATAAAGCTTATAAACAAGCCAATGAAGAAAAAACAACTAAAGAAACACAACTTTCGCAAAAAGAATCGCAATTAAGTGAGCTTCAAAAAACTAAAGAAGAATTAACAAATAAAAACAATGAAGTTAATGCTTCATTTAAAAGTGCTACAAGTAAGGTTCAAGATGTCGAATCTAAAATACAAGAATTAAAAACGAATGATCAAAAAATACAGCAAAATATTGAACAAGAAACACAAAAGAAACAAAAAATTTAAGAAGAAATAGAAAGTCTCAATCAGCAAAAAACTGATTTGCAACAAGAACTAAAAAAACTAAAAGAATCACTTGCACAAAAAACAAAGGAAATGGCTGAGGCAGACCGTGCTAAAAATGATGCTCAAACAATATTTGATGCTGTAAAAAACAAAAAGCAAAATGTTGATGGTCAATTATCTTCCATTTCAGCAACAATTGCACAAAAAACTAGTGATTTAAATCAAAAATCAAATGAAATTTCTGAAGCAATGCAAGCATTAGAAGAGGCAAAAACTAAAAGTGAACAAGCTAAGAAAAAACATGATGATGCAAATGCAAAAGTGGAACAAAATAAAAGCAATGTGCAAACCAATCAGCAAGAAGTAGATGCAGCAAAGCAAAAAAATCAACAAAGCCTTACAACTGAAAGCAATATTCAAAATAATCTAAGTAATTTAGAAGAAGAAATTAAGCAAAAAAGAGAATCATTAGAACAAAAAACCAATGAATTAGATGATGTTAAACAAAAAATGGCAGCTGTAGCACAAAAGAAAAAAGATGCAGAAATGCTAATGCAAAAATTACTAGAAGATAAAAAACAAGCTGAAGAACTAAGAAAAGAAAAAAGAGAAAAATTAACTCAAGAAAATGATAAAGTTACCCAAAAAATAAAAGATGTTAAACAAAAAGATGATGAATTTAAGGAAGCTAAAGAAGCAAAGGATGCTATTGATAATAAATTGCTCGAACTAGAAAATGAACTAATGAATAGAATGAAAGAATTAAAAAAAGCTAATGATGAAATTCCTCTCTTAAATGAGTTAATCAAAAAAGCTAAGGAAGATATTTCAAAAGTTCAACATCAAATTGAAGAGCAAAATAAGAACATTAGTTTACAAAAAAAGAACGTTGAAGCTAAAACAAATGATAAAAATCTTCTTTTGCAAGAAACACAAGCATCTCAGTTTTCAAAAGAAATTATTAAAAAGCAATTAGATGAGGAGTCTAAAAATATTGCTAACTATGAAAAACAACAAAAGGAAAAAGAAAATTCCTTATCGATATTAGCACAGAAATTAAAAGACCTTAATAATCAAAAAACAAAGAATAAAAAAAACATAGATCAAATGGTTAATTCGATTAAGCAATTATCAAAAATCAAGGATGAGACACACCAAGAGTTAAATAAAATTAATAAGGAAGTTAATAAGAAGAATCAAGAAGTTTTGCAAATAACAAATAAGCTGGATGAATTAAAAAAAGATTTGAATAAATTAAAAAGATAGCAATTTTTTTAAAACACGATAAAAAGAGGCGGCATATAGCCTCTTTTTATCATTATTTCATAATGATACATAAACACTGGTAGCAAGTTTGCAAAAAAAAAAAAAAAATGTTAATATTTTCTTGAAAAATCTTGGGTATTTTACAAAAGTTAATTTTATCAAAAAGAGGTATAAGAAATTATGAATAAAAATGTAGAAAAAAACAAAGTAAAAAGAAAAAAACGTAATGTTATTTTATTAACATCAGCTTTATTGGCAGCATCAATTACAACCGGAGCTATTGCGGCCTTTTATCTTACAAACAAAAATAAGCATGATAAAAAAAGCCTTTTGGCTTTGGAAATAAAAGACCAGAAAATTACTGCAAACTCAGCGATCTTTCATTTAAAAAATATTGATAAAAATGATGACACTAATCGTTCTTTTTCAGTTTTATTTTATGCTAAAAAAACTCCTTATAATGTGCAAAGAAAGACTCATGTTATTAATAAAGAAGAAAAATCTATGTCATTTGGGATTAATAATGAAAAACCTTTATATCCAGATACTGATTATGAGTTTCAGATGATTTATAATGGTGAAACAGTTTTAATTCATCACTTTAAAACTTTGAAGCTAGAGGAAAAAGACAAGCAAGCAGAACTTGATAAAGCAAATAAAGATCTAGAAGAAGCTAAAAAAGCTAGAGAAAAGGCATTACAAGATCTAGAGCAAGCTAAGAAAAATGCTTTATTAAAAAATGATGATGTTATTTCCAAAACCAACGAGCTAAGTGAAGCGAATAAGAAACTAGAAGAAGCCAAAAAATCTAAAGATGAATTGGAAAAACAATTACAAAGTATTAAGGAAAAAATTAAGGAATTTGAAAAACAAAAAAAAGCAGCCGAACAAAATAAACTACTAACAAATAATAATGTAATTTCCACCACTAAAGAAGTTGAGCGTTTAACCAAAGAACTTGAAGAAGCAAAAAAAGCCCTAGAAGAGGCAAAAAATAAAAAAGATAAGGCTAATTCAGATCATGATAGCGTTAATAAAGATGCTATTCTAAAATCTGATGATTTAACTAAAAAAGCCAAAGAGTTAGATGAAGCAAAAAAAGCATTGCAAGATGCAATAAATGCCCAAAACAGTGCTAATTCTGAATTTGAACAACAAGAGGAAAATATCAATAAAAAAATTAAGGATCTTAATTCAAAAACAGATGAATATAATAGTGCATTAAGGGCTAAAAATGAATCTGAAAAAGAAATAAATCGTATGCAAAATGAAGTTGCAGAGATAAATAGAATTCTTAATACTCTTGATACTGACAAAACCCGAATCAATAATGAGTTAAACAACGCTAAGCAACAATTAGCTTTAGCAAATCAAAAACTTGCAGATATACAAAAAGAAGCAAATGATGCTAGACAAAAAGCCGAAGACCTTACCAACGAAAACATAAGACTAAATAATGAAGTACAACAAGCTAATGAATTAGAAAAAGAGAATATTAATGATATAGCTCGTATTTCTAAAGATTTGCAAGATGCAAATTCTGAATTGTCAAAGGTAAAAGAAACTCAAAGCAATATTGCTGAACAAATAAAAAAATCCAATTTTGATTATGAGCAAAAACAACAAAATTTAAATCAAAAAACCAAGGAATTAGAAGAAGCTAAAAAAACGTTAGCACAAGCCACATCTGAAAACAGAGAAATTGAGTCTCAACTAGAAGAAGCAATAAAAAACACTAAGCAAAAAAATAATGATTTAGTGCAGAAAAACAAAGCAAAAACCGACGCAGAAAATGATAGAAATAAATTTCAAAAAGAGCTAGATAGCGCATCAAAAAATGAGACTGATAAAGACCAATATGCTAATCAATTGAATAATGAATATGAAATATTAAAGCAAGATCTAAAAAGGCTTCAAGGTCTAAAGGATAGTGCAGAAAGCGAAGTCGATAGAAGGAATAAAGATCTTGAAAAAACAATTATAGATTTAGCACAAAAGCAAAAAGATATTGACCAAGCCAATAAGATGAAAGTAGAGCAAGAGGGCATTAAAGAAAATCATAATAAAAAACTTAATGAATTGAATCATGATTATGAAGATTTAAAAACAAAAAATGGTTTGGAAGTTGATGAGCGTAACAAAGAAGAAAAGGAACTGGAAAAGATATTAAGAAGCAAGAATTCATTGGAAGATGAAAAGCAAAAGGCATATCAAGCTTATTTACAAAAAAAAGCTAACAAAGAGCAAAAGCAAAAAGATTGAATTAATTCAAAAAGAGGTAGAGATGAATATTTTATTAGGCAACATAAAGAATCTCTATATAAGGAAGCTTCAAGAGAAGAACAAGAAGCTGAAAGAAAATGGTCGGATGCTGTTAAAAAATATTATGAGCAAGAGAATAATGAAAATGCTATTTATAATAAAATTGCTGAAATTAATAAAAATATTAGTATTTCGACTAGTTCTCTCAAGAAATATGAAGACCAGATAAATCAGCAACAACATCTAATTGGGGAAGCTTCGCGAAAAATTTCAGAAATTGAAGCTGATATTACCAAGAAAACAAATGATAAAAGGATGCTAGAAGAATCTAAATCTAACAATGAGCAGCTAAAATCTCAATCTGTACAGAAACAAAATACAGCAATAAAGACCGTAAAGGATAAGGAAGAAAAAATTAAACAAAAACTTAGTCGATTAGAAGTTGCGCGTGTTGAGGCAGAACAAGCGCGCCAGGCTAAAAAAGATGCAGAGCATCGATTGCAATCAGCTAAACAAGAACATGATGATAAAGATAAGCAACTTCAGAGCGCTCAAAAATTATTGCAAGAAGCTAAAAACAAAGAGTCTTTCTTACAAGAAAAATTAAATGAATTAAAACAAAAGGTTAATAATGAGACAACTTTAGTATCTCAAAAGCAAGGTGCTGTTGATGACGCTAATAAGCAAGTCCAAAAAACGCTAAAAAGCAAGACGGATTTGGAAAAGAAATTGCAAAGTGTGAATGAAGAAGCTAGCATGAAACAAGAAGATGTCAATAAAAAAACAAAGGCTTTAGAAGGTGCAAATGCTAAGCATCAAGAGTCGCAAAAAAATCATCAAGCGTTAATTCAAAAACAAACCGATATTTATAATAAATTGCAAGAGGCACTTAATAATATAACTCTGGCTAATCAAAAGTACCAACAAGAACTTGAAAACACAAATAATAAAAGTAAAGAAGTTGCTGATAAAAATAATGAATTAAAAAATAATGCTAAATTGATTGAACAAGCATCGCAAAATAAGGCGAAAACAGAGCAAGATCTTATAAATTTAAATACTAATTTAGAAGAAAAAAAGAAGGAATTGGAAGATAAAAATAATAGTTTAAGTGAATTAAATCAGGCAATACTTCATGCTAATAGCCTTAAGGACAATGCTAAAAATAAGGTTAATTTAGCTAATCAAGATGTAAAAAATAAAACTGATTTATTAGCTCAGAAGCAATTAGATTATGAAAATGCTAAGAAATCAAATAATGATTCTTTATTTGAAAAGAACAATATTCAAGGCCAAATAAAAGATATTGATAAAGAATTTGAAAATAAAACTCATGATTTGCATCAAAAGCAAAAACAACTTGAAAAAGCGATTTTAGATAATGAAGAAGCAATCCAAAAAAATAAGGAAGCAGATTCTATGATTAACACAACGAATAATAATCTTCAGAATGCTTTATTAGAGGATTTAAAATTAAATAAGAAGATTTCTCAATCAAATAAGGAAATTAAACAAAAAGAATCTATTTCAAATAGTAAAATCGAAGAACTTGATAGGGCTAAAAAAGAGGCTTCAAAAGCTAATGGATTGCTAGAATCTCTTAATATGAAACATTAATAATCATATATTTTTAGGTAGTATAGGAAATTTTGTGTAAATTTATCTCCTGCTTACTTTTTGAGTAAGAGATTTGAGAATAGCAATCACACAAATCTAAATTTATTAGGCAAAAAAACAACCAAACAACATGACAAAATTGGATAAATTTTCTTCCAAATATGTTGTTTGGTTGTTTTAATTATTTAATCTTCTTTTTTAGCAATAATTTGTAATTGATTAAAAGCAGGTCCTCAATTAGGAATAACTGATGTTGTATTTATGAATAGTAATAAAATACTTGCTAATGTCTATAAAATTTTGTTGTATTTCTTAACAATATCACCTTAACTTAGATAAAATTTTTATATAATTCAAACAAAATTATAGTTTTTTACTTCCCACAACATAAGTGAACAAGATAAGAAATTTAATTATAGTTTTTGCAACAAAAAACCGCAAAGAAAGGACTAATATGGAACCAAAAATCACGTCATTAACTCAATGTTTATTAGATATACTTAAAGATAATAATAAGTATTATTCTTCTGAACAAAATAAGCTTTTATTAGGTAATATTTTTGCTGCAGTTAATAATCATGATAGCGATCTTTTGGAAATTCTTTATTCTAATGAATTAATATGCAAGAATTTCTTTGTTAAGGTTAAAGACATATGAATTTTTAATGACAAAAAATTCATAGATTTTATCAACCTAAAAGACTTTATGCCTGATAGTTTTACTTCTTTTAAAAATCGCATTGGCCTAGTTGATAACAATGGACACTTTCTTAACGAAAGCAACGATGTTGTACTTTCATTTCCCTTCAAAGATTGTGTTTTAGTTGGCAATCAAGACAAAGACGACCAGAAATGTAGTGAAGTTATGCTCAATGAAACTCTTGGGCTTGATGATATTAACAGACTTCTTGATCCTAAAGCCCTAGTTAATGCAAAACGTTATAGCTCACAAGGAGTTGAACAAAAAATATTATTTAATAAAAAAGATAATCTTATCATTAAAGGGAATAATCTTATAGCATTAAGCTCTATATTAAAGAGATATGAAGGAAAAGTTAAATGTATCTATATCGATCCACCTTACAACACTGGCAATGATTCATTTAATTACAATGATAAATTCAACAATTCAACATGACTTGTATTTATGAAGAACAGATTAGAGCTAGCCAAAAAATTATTAAGGGATGATGGAAGTATTTTTATAAGTATAGACGAAAATATGAAGTCATATTTAGATATTTTGATTAGAAGTTTGGGATTTGATTATTTTAAAGAGTTAATATGAGAAAGCGGAAAACCTTTTGGGTATAAAGCAACTAGCACTATATGGCCTCGTGTTCATGAAACAATCTATCATTTTTGTAAGTTGCGTAGTAAAATTTTTTATAAACCCACCTATACATTTGAATTATCAAGTTCAGGTTCTAAAATAATGACTTCAAGCATTATAAAAGCAAAGGAAAACGGGATTTATTCAATGGATTGGATCGTAGGAGCAAAACAAAGTGTAGATTTTGGTGCAGGTCAAAAACCAGAAGAATTGATAAAAAAACTCCTTGATGCTACTACAAATGAGGGTGATATTATTCTAGATTTCTTTCTTGGTTCAGGAACAACCGCTGCTGTAGCACACAAAATGAATCGGCAATATATTGGTATTGAGCAAATGGACTATATCGAAGACATCACGCTAGCAAGGCTTAAAAAAGTTATTGATGGTGAACAAGGCGGAATATCTCAGTTAGCAGGCTGAAAAGGAGGCGGTTCATTTGTGTACTTCGAATTAGCCCAAAATACACAAAAATGAGTGGATTTGGTAAAAAAAGCAACTGAATACAACATTGTTGATGTTAAAAACCAAATACTAAATTCCAATGACATAATTCCTTATTTAAGTAAAGCAGAAATTGAATCTAGCTTAAGTACTTTTGATTCACTTAGTCTTGATGAGAAAAAAGCTCGTCTTATTTCAATAATTAACAAAAACAAATTGTATGTAAATTATTCTCAAATAGATGATGAGTCATATGGAATTAGTGAAGCTGACAAGCAATTTAGCAAATCGTTTTATGAGGTAGAGAATGAATAATAATTTAGCTGATAAATTAAAAAATATATTAGATTATTTTCCACCTAAAGACCTTGATACATTTATTGTAAATGGACTAAATCCTAAAATTAAATTGAGAGATTACCAAACTAGAGCAATTCAGTCATTTATTTTGTATTATCTTGATGAAGGTAATACAAAATTACGTACTCAAGATAAAATACACAACCTATTTCAAATGGCAACAGGGAGTGGAAAGACAGTAATAATGGCTGCTTTAATTTTGTTTTTATATCAACAAGGTTATAGAAACTTTATTTTCTTTGTATCACAAACCAATATTCTTGAAAAAACTAAAGAAAACTTTGCAAATCCAGCCAGTTCAAAATATTTATTTGCTTCGCCTTTAAAACACTTCAATAAAACAATAAAAATCAATGTTGTTGATAATTTTCAAGCTTCAAACATTGATAAAGACTCAATTAATATATGTTTTACAACCATTCAAAAATTACATAATGACATTATTAGTCCGCGCGAAAATGCTATGAGTGAATATGATTTTAGCAATCATAAAGTAGTATTTATTAGCGATGAATCTCATCATCTAAATGCAAGCACAAAAGCCAAAAGTAAAGTACAAAAACCCGAGATATTTGAAGAACCTTCTTGGGAAAACACTGTAATTAGTTTATATAATAAACATCCTGAATCGCTTCTACTTGAATTTAGCGCAACTGCAGGTCTTAATGATGAAGATATTAATAAAAAATACATTGATAAGCTAGTTTTTGACTATCCTCTCAAAACTTTTAGAGACGAAAAATGAACCAAAAACTTTCAAAACATAAGTTCTGAGACAACATATTGACAAAGATCGCTTATAGCATTAATTATTAGTGAATATCGTCATATGCTTTTTAATGATTTGGGCTTAGAAATAAAACCTGTGGTTTTATTTAAGTCAAAAAGCATTGTAGAAAGTAAGAAGTTTTTTGAAGAGTTCAAGCAAAAAATTCAAAAACTAAGCATTGAAGACATGTTGGCTCTTGAAACTATTGATATTCCGATTATGAAGCAAAGTCTTAGTTACTTTAAAAATTTAGGACATCAAGACTATCAATTATTAGTTAATCTACTCAAAGAAAGTTTTCGTGAGCAAACACTAGTCATTATTAACTCATCCACTGAAAGTGCAATTGATGCACAAACGCAAGTGTTGCTCAATACGTTGGAAGATAAAGAAAATGTCTTGCGAGGTATTTTTGTAGTTGATCAACTAAACGAGGGTTGAGATGTGCTTAACCTTTTTGACATTGTTAGACTGCATGATGAACGTCAAGAAAATACACGCGTAAAAACCAACAAGTATACAATCAAAGAAGCTCAATTAATTGGACGTGGAGCCCGTTATTGTCCTTTTGTGTATAACAATGATGAACAAAATCGAAACAAACGAAAATTCGATGCAGACTTAGGCAATAAATACCGTGTTCTCGAAACTCTTTATTACCACTGTAAAAATGATTCACGCTATATTAATGACCTTCAAAACACACTTAAACAAACTGGTCTTATTGATGATGATAATGGTAAAGTAGTTGAAATTAAACTCAAAGAAGAATTTAAAAATTCAGAATTTTTTCAAAATGCTTTAGTTTGAACTAACAAAAGAGTTCCAAAACAAAATAGTATGCCAAGCGAGCAAGATAAAGTTAATTTTACTAAAACCATTGATTTTAAAGTTAAACAAATTAAGGCTAATGAGGAAAAACTTTTTGATTTAGACACACAATCAGATAATGAAATAGAAGAACTTAAAATTGTTCAACAACTTAATCTTCAAGATGTTGAATATCACATTCTTGAGGGCTGTGCGCTTTATTTTGAAACACTGAAGTTTGATTTTCTAAAATCTAAGTTTTCTAATCTTAAATCACTTCAAGAATTTTTAACTTCATCTGATTATCTAGGTTCAAATGTTAAAATTATCTTTAAGTCTAATGACTCGAAAGCAAAAATAAGTGGAAGAGATATTTTTAGTGCTGTTATGGATGCATTTAAACAAATTGAAAATTATCTTTATTCACTCAAAGATGCAAGTGTAGGTGAAAAAGTTCTACGTCCTAAATATCTTAAAGATGTTATTGAAGATAAATTAATATATGTTGCTAATGTTGAGGATGAAGACGGAAATGGTAACCCTCAAAGTAAAGCAAGCGAAAAACTTAGAATGGATCTTGGTTCTAAAAAATGATATGTTTTTAATGAAAATTATGGAACAAGTGAAGAAAAAGAATTTGTCAAATGATTTAGTGATAACTATGCAAAGCGACTCGAAAACAAAAATATTGAATTCTATTTAGTTAGAAATGAACGTTTTAGTGATCTTGCACTTTATGATTTTGATAGTGGTGATCGTTTTGAACCTGATTTTCTTCTTTATTTCAAAACCAATAAAATAAGTTCGCAAGTATTTGTTGAACCTAAAGGTACACATCTAATCGAACATGATAATTGGAAAGCGAATTTATTGAGCTTGATAAACAGTGACATCAATCTTATGCCAAATAATGGTAATTGAAGAGTTATTGGTATGCCTTTTTTCAATAAATTAAAAACCACCGAATTTAGTCAAAAATTTGATGATTTTATTGAAAGTCTATAGCACTCGTGCTTTTAAATGCTATCGTAGATAATTTTGTGTAGAGATCACTAAATAGCAAATATTTAACAGAAGATTTTTACACCAAATTATCTACAGTACCACCAAACAACATATTTGGAAGAAAAATTCTCCAATTTTGTCATGTTGTTTGGTTGTTTTTTGCATAATAAATTTAGATTTGTGTAATTGCTATTTTTAAATCATTTACTAAAAAAAGTAATCCAGAGATAAAATTACACAAAATTTTTTATACTACCTTCAAAAATAAGTTTGAGACTGATTTATACAAAATTATCCACAGTATCCAAATTTAATTTATTTAGCAAATCATTTTTTGGCAATTTGTATATCGCTGTCTTGAATTTTATTTTCGTGATTAAGACTGATATATCTTATTAATGCTTCAAACTCGACAAATATTTCTTGATACTTGCTTGGAATTATATCAAGATCTAAAAGATAGGCAACATTATCAAAACCTTCATCATTTTTTATACCAATTTTAACTAAACCGTGATATTCTATATCATTAATTACAACGTTTGTAATATAAATTCCTGATTTAATTTTTTTGATATTTTCAGGATATTTAAAATGAAATTTATCAAAATTGGTAATAAAAGCATATTTTTCAATAAGCAGATTATTTATTGCCGAAATGTTGCCTTCATCAATTAATTCATTTATTAATGTTGAGGAAATTTTTCTTTTATTAATCTTTCGTTCGTTTGCTGTATAGACTTCAAAATTTTTTTTAAGGTAATTAACATCGCCACTTTTACGAAAGCCAAAATAAAAATCATTACCGCATACAACATATTTAACGTTATTATTTTTTAAATTATTGCAAAAGTCATAATGTGAAACATTCATTGTATCTTCATTAACATCAACTAAAAATACGAAATCGAATCCTAAATTAAATAATGTATATAGTCTTGTTTGGACTTGAAAGGCCTTGTTTTCATGTATTTTCGACTTTTTATATGGTTGGTTAAATAGCATAATTGCTAATTTGTAATTTGCCCCTGAATTTTTTAGGTCCTTTGCAATTTTGATTAATTCATAGTGTCCTAGATGAAGAGTTTCAAAACTGCCTAAAACCATAATTAAGTCATTATTTATTTCAAAAATTTGTTTAAAATTTCATTCAAAAATTTTCATATTAATAATTTTACTTTAATTAATAATTTTAAAAATAAATAAAAATTTTACGATTACTCGTAAAATCCTTTTTCTTTTAGTTTGAAATATGGTCCATCTTCAGTAACAGGTAAACATATTTCATTAGCAACATCTTTAGTGGTATCTTCTCCATTTCCCATAGCTATCCCTAAACCAACTAGTTTTAGCATCTCAATGTCATTTTCAGAATCACCAAATGCAACCATTTCACTTGGCTTAATATCCAGCAGTTTGCCCAATACTTCTAGACCCACGGCCTTGGTAATGCCTTTAGCTGAAAGAAATATTCCCCCAGGTCATGTTGCTAAAACTCACATATTCATATTATGGTGTTCGAATAAAATATTAAGTTGCTTAGCTCAATATTCGGGATTATTTGTGCTAACAGTGATTAGATAGTTTTTATCATTTTTTGTTTCGAATTCTTTTTCTGATATAAATTTATCTTTATAAGGTAGATAGAATCAGTGATTTAGATTAAATAAATCATTATAATAGCCCCATTTATATCCTACAAATGAAAATGGTATCTTTCTTTCATTAGCAAATAATCTGAACTTTACAAAATCATTATAATCAATAGTTTGTTCAAATATGTATTCATTAGTTTTTAAATCTAAAATAAATGTTCCATTTGCACCAATAAAATAATCAACATATGGATTATGTATTTGTTTTCCGACTGTAAAAATATCACGTCCTGAACAAAGCACATTAATATAACCTGCATCTTTTAATTTGCGAAACATTTCTTTCATTCTTAGAGAAAGTTCATCTATGCCAAATGGTAGCAATGTACCGTCTATATCAAACACAACCATCTTGTACTTGTTATTCATTTTAACCTCTTAACTAGGCAATGAAAATATACGGTTGAATAAAACCTTGTCGAAGGTTATGAAACCGTTATTTATTTGTCCTCAACCAATTATTTGATTATTAAATGTAAAAAGGCCTTTTCCGTTAAAGTTTTTAAATCTATCGAAAAAAACCGATTTTGACTTTATTAATTTCACTTCAAAATGTGTAAGTGTATATAATTTTACTCTAAAAAGAGAGTTTATGTTATTGATTTGCTCAAAATCGAGACTTTCATTTAATTTAATATTCCCAATTTTCTCTCGCTTTAAAATATTTACAACAGCATCCGTTTCAAGATATGTTCCAATATCATGAATTAATGACCTTATGTAAGTTCCTTTTGATACTTTTGTCCTAATGATGAATGATTGTTTTTGATAGTTAAAATCTATTAACTCCAAGTTGTGTATTTTAATATTACATTCTGCTAATGAAAAATCTATGTTTTTTCTAGCTAAATCATAACTTCTTTGTCCATTTATTTTTTTGGCCGAAAAAACTGGAGGAATTTGTTTGGTTTGATTTTTAAAATGTTTTAGCGCATTTTCTAATTGCTCCTTGGTAATCATTTTTTTATTTTTTAAAAAAATAACTTCTTCACCTTCATCATAACTTTTAGAAGAGCAATGAAGTGAAGCTTCAACAAAATACTGTTTTGTATCATTAATAAGTCATGGCAAAACTTTTGTATCATCATCACTAGCAACTATTAAAAGACCTTGGGCTAACGGATCAAGAGTACCGCTATGACCAATCTTTTTAATATTATGTTCTTTTGCAAATTTTTTAATTGCAAAAAAACTTGATTCTCCTCTTTTTTTATTAATCTTAAAAAACATTTTTCCTCAATGTAATTTATTATATCATTTTTAAATTATTTAATCAATTGAAGGGGTTATTGATGAGATAACTGAATATCGAAAGCTTTTATCTTCTTAGTTTTTAAATTAAGTGTTGAATTTATGTATTAACGAAGATTACCATATTTATCATGAGGCAAGTTTTACTTGATTTGCTAGTTAAAAAATATCTCTTTATTTTATAAAAACACTAATTTACTAATTTATAAAAGTGTATAAAATAAAAATAGGTGTTTTGAATCATATTTCAAAAAATTAAAATATATGCTACTTTTTTTATTAAATAACAAAAAAATTATATATAATAATATAGCATTAAATAAGTAAGCCGTTTTAGCTCAGTTGGCAGAGCAACTGACTTGTAATCAGTAGGTCGTAGGTTCAAGTCCTATAAACGGCACCATATATGCGCGAGTGGTGAAATTGGCAGACACGTTAGTTTTAGGCACTAATGCTTCCGGCGTGAGGGTTCAAGTCCCTCCTCGCGCACCATATCATTAAATATGTTGTTTAGAAAGGTTATAAATGCCTTTCTTTTTTTATTTTATATTTTATAATGAAAAAATAAATTAATATAATTCAAATTGCGCGCTAAACTTAATATGTTATGAGGAAAATAAAATTATTTGAAATGTTTTCAGGCATTGGCAGCCAATATAAAGCTCTTAAGAATTTAGAGCATAAATTGAATTTTAAAGCAGTTAATTTGGGTGCTTGTGATTTTTATATTGATGCAATTATTTCATATATGATAATTCATTGCGGTAATCGTAATTACTTTTTTTTATAGTTAAAAATCTTATTATGTTGGTTTATTTGTTATGCGCTTAAATTAGTGGATAACAAATAAAGCATAAAAAAAATGCCGTGAAGGCATTTTTTATTGGTGATTTACAAATGGTGGAGAATGAGGGGCTCGAACCCACGACCCTCGCCTTGTAAGGGCGATGCTCTCCCAACTGAGCTAATTCTCCAAATGGTGACCCTAGCGGGACTCGAACCCACGCATGTATGGATGAAAACCATATGTGTTAACCACTTCACCATAGGGCCATACTGGCGCCGACTATTGGGATTGAACCAACGACCAACTGGTTAACAGCCAGCTGCTCTACCGCTGAGCTAAGTCGGCACTCATATAAGTAAATGCTTAATTATTATAACCTAAAAAAATATTTCTTAATAAAAATTTTTAATTTATTTATATAAGCACCATCATATCTCGTATTATCGGCAATTATGGTGCTGGTTAGAGGTATCGAACCCCCGACCCACTGATTACGAATCAGTTGCTCTACCATCTGAGCTAAACCAGCATGTAAATTATTTTAGCAAATTTTAGTAAAAAAGTAATTTTCTAAATTATTAATTATTCATTTGTTAATTTTAAAAAATATAAACTTGTCGCTTTTTATTAAAAAAATACTTTTTTCAAAAAATAGTTTATAAAAATAGTAAAATTTGGTTGATAGTGGGAGGAAGTGGAAATGTATGGTAAATACGAGCGAAGCTTAGATGACAAGTTAAGAGTTGTCATTCCGCCTAAAATACTTAATGATTTAGGAAAGGAATTTTTTATCACAATTGGTTTTGACAAACAATTAGTTTTGAGAGATAAGGTTGAGTTTGAAAAACTAAAATCTAAACTTGAGGATAATAATTTGCTTAATAGAGATTTGAGAGAATTAAGTAGATTTATCTTTGCAAATACAGAATTAGTTGTGCCAGATAAGTCAAATCGTATTATTATTCCGAAACATTTAGCTTTTAAAACCACTATCAAAAAGGATGTTGTCTTCATCGGATCAGGAAACACCTGTGAACTTTTTGCAAAAGAAGTTTATGATGCAAAAGAAAGATATTTCGAAGATGAAATTGGCATTAATAATCTAGCTCAGAAATTATTTGAACAAGGGGTTAAATTATAGAAAAACATATTCCTGTTTTGCTAAATGAAGTAGTTAACTCATTAGACATTAAGCCAAATGGGGTTTATCTTGATTTAACTTTAGGAAGAGCTGGACATAGTGTTGAAATTTTAAAAAAAATAAAAGACCAAGGTAACGGGAGACTTATTTGCTTTGATAAAGATATTGAAGCAATACGTGATTCCGAACAAAAATTAAAATTAGTGAGTGACCTTTTTATATTAGTTAAGAGTGATTTTAGATTCTTGAAAGAAGAATTAGCGAAACTTAATATTGAAAAAGTTGATGGAATCTTAGTTGATCTAGGTGTATCTAGTCCACAACTAGATGATGCTAGAAGAGGTTTTTCATATTCACAGGATACAAAACTGGATATGAGAATGGATTTGGATGCAGAACTTAATGCACATATAATAGTCAATGAGTGAGAAGAAGATAAAATTGCACAAATTTTATACGATTATGGTGATGTAAAGCTAGCAAGAATAGTTGCGAAATCAATTGTTAAAAATAGACCAATTAGTACTTCTTTTGAATTAAATGAAATTATTAAAAAAGCATTACCAGCCAAAATTGTTAGACAAAAGAATCCATCGAAAGCTGTATTTCAAGCTTTAAGGATTGCGGTTAATGATGAATTAAATGCATTAGATGATTTGCTAAATCAGGTTATAGATTTATTAAATGTTAACGGCAAGTTAGCTATTATAACCTTTCATAGCAAGGAAGATGCAAAAGTCAAAAGATTCTTTCAAAATTTAAATTATGTAGATCCTAAATTAAAAAGATTGCCAGTTCAGACTGAATTAAAGTGAAAACAAAAAATTATTTTTCCTTCTCAAAGCGAATTTGAGAATAATAAAAGATCACGTAGCGCAAAAATGAGAGTGATAACAAAAATAGGTTAATTTATGAAGAAAAGTGTTATTATAGCATACAAATTTGAGGTCAGCAGTTTTTCTGTTGAGGTTATAGAGCAAAATTCTTTTGGAAATATTTTGATTTATAAAAGAAGCATTAGTAGCACAATTTTTAACCTATTTGAGTTAGATTCATTTATTTGCAAAACTAAAAAAGAAATTGAAGCAACCATATCTTTGACAATAAAAAATGTTGTTGTAATTATTCAAGATTCACCTTTTTTGAAAATTAATAAGAAAATAATTTCTAATAAAAGTAATCAAAAGCTAACTAATTATGAATTAGCTAAGAAACTATACTACTTAGAAAAATCAAATAGTAATTACTTATTTGATTACTCATATCTAAATAATGATAATAACAATCAATTAATAAGTCTTAATCTTTTAGAATGAAATGTTGCTAAAAACATTTTTAATCTATTTAAGAAAAATAACCTAAATATTTTAAAAATTTATGACTATGAATTTCTTAAAAATATTTATTTTAATCAACAAAGAGATTCTGGAATAGCTACCCAAATTTATTTAGATGATTACAGCTTGAAATTAAATGTTTTAAAAAATGATGTAGTTATAATTAAAAAAAATGTTAATTTAGGAATAGATTATTTAATTGAATTCATTGCTAAACAATTGAAAACTACCAAAAAAATAGCTTATACTAAATTTAATTTATGGCAATGTAACTTAAATTCTGGCAATAATTTATTATTTAAAAAAGTTCTTGGATATTATTTAAAAAAAATTAATGATTATGTTGAATCTTTTTTAAAAAATATAAAAGATATTAATATAAAAGTTAATTTTAATGTAAGTAATAGCAAATTCCTAGAAACCATAAAAACGTTTAAAAACTTTAAAATTTTAAGTTATTTATCAGACAAAGCTTATTGCGCAATTGATGTTATTAGTTATGAAATGATGGGAATTATTAATCTTGTTAACAAAAGACAAAATACTATTAAAGAAATGACTATAACCTCTGAATTATTTATTTTAGACGTAAATAAACGAGAGGAAAAAGGATATTCTTTTAATTACAAAAAATAAACTCAATTTTATTTATATAATTTAGTTAAATTAAAGATAAAGTAGAAAAAAAAGTAAGGAGTACTGCCATGCCAGAATTTGAAAATTTCAATTCCGTTGCTAATATTAAGGTTATCGGTGTTGGTGGTGGTGGAAATAATAGTATTCAAAGTCTTCTTGATACAAAAATTGATGGATTAGAATTTGTTGTTGCAAACACAGATAGACAAATTCTAGATAAATTTGATAAATCACTAACACTACAATTAGGTGATAAAAAAGGTATCGGGGCTGGTGCTAATCCAGAAATTGGAAGACAAGCTGCCGAGCATTCAACACATGAAATAAAGGAAAAGATAAAAAATGCTAGCCTAGTAGTTATTACTGCTGGGATGGGTGGCGGCACCGGTACTGGAGCAGCCCCCGTGATTGCCAAATTAGCTAAAGAACAAAATTCTTTGGTAATAGCAATTGTAACTACACCCTTTTCATTTGAAGGAAAAAAGCGAAGTCAGATTGCACTCCAAGGGATTGAAGAATTAAAGAAAAATGTAGATTCTTATATTATTATTTCAAATGATAAATTGAAAGAATCTTTTGGCGAAATTTCTTTTAAGGATGCTTTTAAGGTTGCAGATAATATTGTTAAGCAATTTATTAGAACTGTTGTCGATATTATAGCTGTACCTGGTTTGATTAATTTGGACTTAGCCGACCTAGAAACGTTAATTAAAAACAGTGGTGAAACCATTGTAGGAATCGGACAATCAACTGGTGAAAATGCGGCGCAGAAAGCAATGCATAATGCGATAAGCAGTCCTATTTTAGAAAGTAATATAAAAGGTATCACTAAAGCAATAGTTTATTTTTCGTCATCAAGAAATAGCACTATCAATGATTTTGAAGCCGCAATTGATGTTTTAAAGAATGTTGCTGGCGAAAATATTGATGTTATATTTGGTGTTGGTTCTCCTGCTAATGAAGAAGCAGAAAAACTTGGTGAAATTTATGTATCTGTAATTGCTACAGGAATAAATAGAACCAACAATAAAGAAGAAAATGATTTTAAACTCACAAATAGTGAAATCGAAAATCATACAGATGATGATACACAAGAATATTTGACAATTTCAGGTTTTGATTCATCTAAATCTAAATCCCATTTGAATAATAAATATTCAAATGATGATGAAAGCAATGAAATTATTTACAATAAATTTTAAAATAAGAAGATGTAAGAATTCCTGTTTTAAAAGTAAATTATTTTAGAGAGAGGCAGTTGCCTCTTTTTTATTACCCAGGGTTAGAAAGCATGAATATATTGGATAAATAAGCTAAAACATATACAAATTTTATCATTATTATAAATAATGATAGCCTTACAAAATAAGCAACTTTGCGAAAAAAAAAAAAAAAATGTAACATATAACCTATAAAAATTGAAAAATATTTGAAAATGATAGCTTAAAAAAAGAAAGAGTATAAATTTATGGAAAATACCAGCGAAAACAAACAAAAAAAGAAAAGACGTGGCAACATTATTTTAGCTTTATCCCTTTCACTTTCAATTGTTGCAACAGGCGCTTTGGTTGCTTATTATTTCTTAAATGCCAATAAAAATGGAGTTAATGGTGCAAATGATATTAAAGGTTTAAAAATAAAGGACCAGAAAATTGCTTCAAACTCAGCAGTGTTTAATTTGAAAAATATTGATGAAAATGATAATATGGATAGAACATTTTTAGTTTTATTTTATGCCAAAAAAACACCATATGAAATAGTTAGAAAGTCTCACACAGTCGGAAAAAATAGCGAAAATATGCATTTTGGGATAAATAATGAGAAACCGTTATCTCCTAATACTGATTATGAATTCCAGATGGTTTATAATAATAAAATTGTTTTTATTCATCAATTTAAAACCTTAAAAGCTGAGCAAAAATATTCACAAGATGAATTAGATAAAACAAACAGCGAACTAGAGAAGGCAAAGCAAAATGATTTATTAAAAAATAGGGATGTAATTTTTAAGACAGAAGAATTAAACAAGGCTAATGAAAAACTAAATAAAACCAGGAAAAATAAGGAAGCTTTGGAAAAACAACTTCAACTTATTAAAGAAAAAATAAAAACGCTTGAAAAATCAAAAAAAGATGCGGAGCAAAATAAACAAGAATTAGAAAATAGCGTTATTTATGAGAATAATGAGTTAGATAAACTAACCAAAGAATTAAATGAAGCAAATAGGAAACTAGAAAAAGCTAAAAATAAGGTTAAAAATGTTCAAGAAAGCGTTGAATCTTCAACTTCTAATGCTATTGATATAGATAATGATTTAGCAAAGAAAACTAAGGAATTAGAAGAAGCTAAAAAAGAATCAGAAAAAGCTAATAATACTATAATTGCTTTTAATAGTGATAAAAATAGAATAAATAATGAATTAAATAATGCTCAAAAACAACTAGATCAAGCAAATAAACAACTTAATGATGCAAAGCAGGAAGTAAGTGAGAAAACTCAAAAACTGAATAGTCTTATTTCTACAAATATCGAATTAAACAATCAAGTTCAAGAAGCAAGTAGACTTGAAGAAGAAATTTCCATTGACGCAGGTCGTATTTTTAAAGAATTAGAGAAAGCAAATAATAATCTAGTAAAAGCAAAGGACAATCAAAAAAACATCTTAAAACAAATTGAAAATTCTAAACGCGAATATCAAGAAAAAGAGCAAAATTTTAATCAAATAAATAATGAATTGGAAGAATCAAAAAGATTATTGAAACAAGCTCAAGATACACAAAATAACTTACAAACACAATTAGATGAAATTAAAAAAAATAAAAAGCAAAAAAATGAAGAGATTAATAAACTAGGTAATGAAATAAAATTAGTTGATGGAACCATTAAGAAAATAGAAAAAATGATTGCTGATATTAAAAATGATGAAATCGATAAAGATCGTTATGCTAATCAGTTAAACATTGAATATGAAATTTTGAAACAAAATTTAAAACTCGCAAATGATCTTAAAGATGGTGCTGCTGAAAGTTCTATAAATATCGAAAAAAGAATTAAGCAAAATTTAGAAGAAATAAAACAAAAAAAATTAGATATAGCTGAATTTACTAATCAAAAAAAATTATTAGAAAATAACCTAGTTGAATTAGGAAATAATCGTACATCTATGGGAATCAAGATCGGAGAAGTATCTGAATTGGTTGAAAAAAATAAGAAACTAATTGATTCATATAATAAAAATATAAGTGATTATCATGAAACATTAGATAGAATTGCTGAGGCCAATGGATCTGATACTGGTATTGGTGATGGAGGAGCTGCGGCGGAGGATAGAATTTGAGAGATAATTGATCGACTTCAATCCGAAAAGAGTGGTATTGAGAAAGATTATGAAAGGGCACAAAAAGAATTGGCAGAATGGGAAGAAAAAAAGAAAAAACTCGAAAAGGAAATTGTGCCAGTAGTAAAAGAATATTGAGATTTTGATGGCAAAATATTACAAGCAGAGAAAAGACTGTTGGAGTTAACTAAAGAAAAAGACGAAAATATTGAAAGAAAAGCCCAATCTGAAAAGAAACTAAAAGAAGCTGATGCTAATGTAGCAATCAAAGAGAAGCAAAAAAATGATAAGTTTGAATTATTACAATTGGCAAGAGCAGAAGCCACTGAAGCTAAAAAACGCAGAAAAGATGCAGAAAACAATTTAAGATTAACTAAGGAAGAATGAATAACAAAAAATCAAGAGATTCAAGATGCTAATAATGCATTAAATAGTTCTAATGATATTTTAGCTGCATTGGAACAAAGCCTAAGGGACGCAAAAAAAATTGTGGATGAAAAGCAAAGAGAAGTAGCTAAAAATGAGAAAAGTAAAAGTAATGTTGAAGTGCAAAAGCAAAATTCTTTTATGAATAATAAGAGATTAATGAAGGCACTTGAAAGTATTAACAATGATATTTCTTTAAAAACTGATGTGTTAAATCAAAAAAGTAACGAATTAAGTGATTTAAATAAAAGACGTGAACTGCTAGCTTCTAATAAAAATGCATCTGCGCAAAAAGCTAACAAGAATAATATAGAATTGCAAAAAGCTCAACATGAATTAAATAGTGCTAATCATAAAGTTCAAAGTTTATTTGAAAATGTAGGCCAAAAAACTAAGGAAGTAGAGCGAATAATAAAAAAACTTCAAGATATTGAAAAAGCTATCAATAAAACAAATAATAATAATAATAATAATAATAATAATAATTTAACAAATAAAAAACAAAAAGAATATGAAAATGCTAAGCAAAAAAATGACGCTGCTTTACTGAAACTAAATAATGAAAAATATAAACTCAAAGAAGCACAAAAGGAATTAGAAAAAATAGCTATTGAAATTAATCTAAAACAGCAAAAATTAGAGAAAGCAAAAAATAAATTTAATGATATTTATAGACTTAATCAAGAAATAATTAAAACAATAAACGATGCTGATTTAAGTATTAAAAATATTCTTAGTGAAAGTGATAATATAAAAAAACAAATTCTAAAAAATGAAAAAGAATTAAAATCAGATGAAGAGAATGTATCTGTTAAAGAAAAAGAACTCCAAAAAACAAAGAAGGAATAAAATAATGCATAAACATTTCATAAATTCACTAAGGGAATGCTGAAATGCTATTAGATTAATAATTTTTTCAGAAGTTAAGAGGTATCGTTTAGCTTAAAAAAATAAATAAACTTTAACTTAAAGCTTGATTTTTTAAAAAAAATAAAAAAGGTATCATAAGTAATCTTGCTTTCCTATGCCCTCTATTTAAGTATAAAAATAAGGAACATAATTTAAATCTTTTTAATAAGGAAGTGTAAGAATTTTTTGTGTAAATTAATTTCTAGCCTACTTTCTATTAAGAGATTTGAGAATGGTAATTACACAAATTTAAATTTATTATATAAAAAATAACCAAACAACAAAATAATTGAAAAAATTTTTGTATCTGATGTTTGGTTATTTTTTTGTTATTTATCATTTGTGTCTACTGAGAAACTGAGTCTGATTAAAGAGATGCCTTAAATCGGAAACAACATTATCTCATTTTTTAAGTTAATTTTAATTGTAAAATTCTCATAAATATAAATTATTTGACGAATAAGCTAATGATAATGATACCTTTATTTTTGCATATGTTTTTGATAATAGCAAATTCGTAGTAAAGCTAAAATAATATGTTATGGCATACAAAAAAACAAATTTTTGCTATTTTGCTACCAAATTTTGCAAAAAAAAAAAAAAACTATAATTTTGTTTTGTATATAAAAATTTTATCTAAGGAGATATCATGAAGAAATCTAACAAAATTTTATTAACATTAGCAAGCATTTCAATACCTTTTATAACAGCTGCAACTGTTATTTCTTGCAGTTCAAATAATGATAAAAAACCTAGTGATCCTAAAATAGATGATCAAAAGAAACCAGAAGATTCTAAAAAGAATGAAGAAGGCAAAGAACAAGAAAAGAAACCAGAAATTAATGGCAAAACTGAACCTGAAAATAAGGATCCAAAAGATGATGGCAAGAATAATGATTCAAAAAAAGAAAATAATAAAAATAATGAACATTTAGGAAAAACCCTTCCTGACGGCAAAACAGAAGATGAGGATGGCGAGGATACCCTTACATCTCCAGCCCTACCTAAACCAGAGCCAACACCAGAAGAAGATGATTTGATAAATAATCTTGATGAAGAAGAGGTTAAAGAAATTGAAAAAAATGAAGTCCTTGTATTTCAAGGTCTATTTAAAAAGAGTTTTGAAGACCTTCAAAAGCAAGTTTTAGAAAAAGATTTACAAAAATTAATTACCGATCTTCCAGATCAAATTAAAAAAAATATTCCTAAATTTGATGACAAAATTAAATTAGGTGAATTAAAATTAACTCCTGAAAGTAAAGAATCTAAGGAAAAAAATAGTTAAGAAGGAATAATAACTATTTTTACAAAAAACTAGATGACTTAAAAGTACCAAAACTTTAAGTTTGCATTCTATTTAAGCTACCTATATCACGATGATAACTATCGGTTTTTTAAAAATAAGGATATGGTTTGTTTTAAAGAAACTTCTAAAGAGAAATTAGAAATATTTAATTCTTTTAACTTTGCAAGGAGTATTTTAAAACAATCAAATTTATATCGGTTTTATTTAAATTTGCTGGCGGTTCTTAAAATTTTATAATAACGAGTTTGTGTTTGTTAAAAAATTTATAAAAATCTAGATACATTTGTGTCTAGATTTTTTGCTCTTAAGGAGATAAAATAAAGAAATTAGGAAGAGAGAAATAGTTAAATATTTACGTTTCAGACCATAAAAAATGTGCAAAATAGATAAAACCATTAGGAATTTCTTTTTAAATTACAAAGAAAATAACAAGCGGTCTAATTATTGACAAATCATAGAAAACATTTTAACAAAGCATAATTCAGCAGTAATAAAAAGCGTACTACTAAAGGAAAGCGCTTTAAGATGCTATTATGAAAATGAAGGATAGATACTTCAATAACTTCGTTTGATATAATGAGAAAATGGTTTAATAAAAGCAAAAAATAAAACCATAAAATGGTTATTCAATAAAAATTCAAAATTTGAATATCTTAATTTTTACTAAGCATTATTTTAATAAAATCGCTTATTATGAATTTACTATACTTAAGAAATACGAAATAATTAATTGGTGCGCCCTTTGCTTGTATGAGGGCAACGCGTGATTAATTATTATTTGGCACAAACTAGGTGAATTATCAATGAAGTTATTGGGCAATGATAGATTGTGGCAAAATACAAATTTGAATAGTTACATTCAATTGCCCATTCAGTTTTTTGTGGCACAGTTTAAATTTTTAAAAACTTTTGCTTTTATAAGGATATATAACAGCTGAAATGTTTTTGTTATTTTCAAAATTAAATTTAGATGTAATAAATAGTAAAAAATAAAATATTATTGTAATTTAACTCGATAGTATAAGTAAAAATCTCGTATTAGTATTTTTATTTTGTCTATATCAACTTATTATAATATAATAAATACATGCTAGATTTTATACAAAAAAGAATACAAAAATCAATTGATAAAATTAATAAAAAATTGTCAATTAATGAAGAAGATATTTTAGAAATTTTAAGAGAAGTTAAGTTAGCTTTATTAGAAGCTGATGTTAATTTAGAAGTTGTTAAATCATTTATAAAACAAGTAAAAGAGAAAGCATTAAATAGCCAAATTATAGGTAAATTAAATCAGCAGCAAACTGTCTTAAAGATTTTTAAGGATGAATTAACCAAAATACTAGGTAGCAATTCTATTGAAATTAAACCAAAGGCAATACCAACAAAAATTATGATGGTAGGACTACAAGGTTCAGGTAAAACTACAACATCCGCTAAATTATCATTTTATCTTCGAAAAAAAGGGATATTCAAAAAACCACTATTAGTTGGTGATGATATATATCGCCCCGCTGCTAGAGACCAACTAGAACAGCTTGCAAAGCAAACTCAAACCGACTTTTTCACAAAGAAGGAAAATGATGCCTTATTAATTGCAAAGCAAGCGATTGAAGTAGCTGAACAATATAAAAATGACCTAGTTATTGTTGATACTGCAGGGCGTTTGGCAATTGATGAAGAGTTAATGAATGAATTAGAACAAATTAAAAAAAATATTAAACCAGATTACATATTTTTAGTTATTGATTCAATGAGCGGTCAAGATGTTATTAATACAGCGAAGGCTTTTCATGAAAAATTAAATTTAAATGGAACCATCATAACTAAATTGGATTCAGATGCGAGAGGTGGTGCAGCACTATCAATAACGCATCTTCTTCAAATTCCTATTGCCTTTATTGGGATTAGCGAAAAGATAGCTGGCCTAGAATTATTTTATCCAGATAGAATGGCAGATAGAATTTTGGGAATGGGTGATGTTCTTTCGCTTATTGAGAAAGCATCAGAAGAAGTTGATGAAAAAATGATGAAAAAAATAGGCTATAAAATGATCAGCGGAAAGTTTGATCTTAATGATCTAATGAATTCTCTTGCGCAAATTAAAAAACTCGGTAAGATGAAGGCAATTCTTAAATTAATTCCCGGAATGGCTGACAGAGTAAGCGATGAAAAAATAGAGGAAGCTGAAAACAAGTTTAAAATTTATACATATCTAATTAATTCAATGACTGAACAAGAAAAAAAGATGCCTAAATTATTAAAGAATTCGTCTCGAAAAGAAAGAATTCTTAAAGGCTCGGGTAGAAGTGCTCGTGAGTATAACATGTTATTAAATGATTTTGAGAGAATGTCTAAACAAATGAAGGAATTGGGTAATAATCCACAGATCAAAAATGGTATTTTAGGATAAAAAAGATGGGCATATTAAAACATGGACAAAAAATCCAGATAAAATGTGCTCAGATTTTTTTGTATATGTTTATAAATGCATAAATTATTAGTAAACAATTTAGTTGCGAATGCTTAACCTACTGCATTGGCAAAATTTAAAAAACTAAAAATAAAATGTAAAAGCCGGTTAGGCTTTTAATCCTGCCAAAAACGATGGCAAAATATTACCTTTTTTTAAAAGATTTTAATATTAATAAATGCTTTGAAGCAGGTGTTAATTTGGCTACTGTGAGTTCTTATTTAGTTAAGATTTTTTAAAAAGAAACAGTTGATATGTTACTAAATTAATTGATGAATGGAGCAATTAAATAAAAAAATAACAAAAGAGAATAAGAAAGAAAAAAACTTTATAGTGCAATTTGAAGAGTTGCTGAAAATTTAAGGGGAAGCGTTGATGCTTGAGACTTCAAGCAATACATTTTAGTTACATTGTTTTATAGATACACGCCTGAGAACATTACCAAATATTTTAATGATGCAGAAAATGCTGCTAATCCAGATTCTTTATTTAATTATGCTGATATTTTTGGTGATCAAATTGATGATGAAATTAAAGAACAATTAATTGATGAAAAAGGTTTCTTGATCAAACCTTTTTCATCTTTTTATAAATATCTTAAGAAGCAGCAAAGATAATGAAAATCTTAATGAAATATTAACTACAGTTTTTGATGAAATAGAAGCTTCGACAATTGGTCATGACCCTGAGGAAGACTTTAAAGATTTACTTAAAATTATCTATGTTTCCTCATACCCCTTATCTTATATTTTATTTTTATTAACAATTTTCTTTATTATAAATAGATTTCTTAATAGTTTAATTGAGCTTACTAAGAAGATGTTTAAAGAAAATAAATTAGACAGTTTAAAAGTTTTTTTGCTATTAGTTTTTGAGTGTAGAATAAGTTTATATAAGGAAAGATTTCTAATATTATCAAGAAATTTTAAGAACACATTGTTTAAATATTTAGGACTATTTTTACATATATTTAAAATATTGTTAATTGCATTTTTTAACACTTTATAATCTTTTGCATCAAGCTCTACGCGAAGTGAGCTTTTAATTGCATCAATAAAAAAGTTAGCAGTATGGTCTATATTCTCTTCATTTGTAATTTCTACTAACATTTTGTCAAATATAAACAATAAATTATATTTATTTTTTATAATAAAATGTTTTCATAATTCATCAAAATTTCTTAATTTAACATAAACATCAGAATAATTAATAAGAGATTCAACGAAAAAATCAGTAAATTCTGAAAACGAATTTAGGCTAGATAAATATTCTTTTACCTTATTAAATTTTTGATTATTTTTGATGTTAAATAAATATGTTAAAAAGCTAGTATTTAAGGAATCTTTTATTAAGGAATGGATTATATCTTTGAATTCCTTTTTTGAATCATTTATTAAACCGGAATTAAAAAGATATTTTAAAACATCATAAACCATATTTTGTTCATTTTTGAAAAAGTTGTTTAATTCTTGTTTTATTAGTTTGTAGTTAATAATTTTTTTTGATAATGCCTTTTTTTGCAAAATACATTCAATAATATAAACTATGTCATCAACCTTATGATCCTTTAAGAGTATTAGAATAGCTTCTTTTGATCTTCGTTCATTTGTTAAAAAATTAAGAATTTTAGCAATGCTCTCATATTGTTCTGGAGCATAAATAAATTTCTGACTAATAATTTTTTTGATCATTTCGCTTATTGGCAACTTGCTATATCTTATGAATATTGAACAAAAATCAGTTATACGATTTCTATTATGTAAAAGATTGTTAAAATATCTTTGTGATTTATTTTGTCTGAAGAGAATTTCATTTTTATTTTTTCCATAAATCATTTTAAATAAACTTAAATTTTCACTACATTGTGATATTGGATTATATGAATAGATGTTGTCTTCTCAATATTTGGTGTCGGAAATATATTCATTAGTAAAACTATGATTATTAAGATCATTTTTAAGCATTTTGAAATTTAGAAAAAGCTTAACATAAATATCCATTGCTATTTTTTTATAGCCACGTTCAGTTGGATAAATTGAAAAAATATTTTCAAATAAATATTTTTTATTTTCTTCCCAATATTTTGTGTCGTTTATATTAATAAAATCAATTCGGCATTTTTTAGCAGATTCCGCAATTGTTTTGTTTAGATTAATTTGTAGGTAATCAAAAATTTCAAATTGGTCGCTTAATTGAGTGTTTAAAAAAGATGAAATAGTATTTCTTAAATTCAATAATAATGGTGAGTAGCTAGTGATTATTATTTTTGCTTTGTTATTAATTTTTCTGATGGTGGAAATTAGACTTATTATTTTATTTTCGATAACAATGCTTAAATTTTCAATATCTTTTTTGATTACGGAAATTTGTCTATCTCTAGCTTCACCATTTAATTTAGTCAAAAGAAATATTTTTTGAAATGGTAAATTGGAAAAAAAATCATTAAAGCCAATAGTTAAAGTAATTAAATTGGCTTCCGCAATTTTTTCATTGATATATTGAAAATCATTATTTCTAATATTTCAATCCTTCAAAAATGGTGAAAAAAAGTTATTAAATGGATTATTTGAGGATCAATCTATTGACTGAATTAAGTCTAATTTGCTCCCCATTTTTTTCAGGACCTTTTTATTGTTGCTATAAAATGCTTCCAAAAATTCACATGAGGCATTACATATAGCAAAATTGTAAAAACTTTCAACTTGTAAATTAGACGTATCATTTAGAAAATTTGCTAACATCGATGGGAAGCATAAACCTTTGATTTCACCATTTTTATCCATATAACCATTAGTCGGGAAACCAATCTTTGAATTATAACCTGCTGAAAATGCGTCGCCTAGGGCAACATATTTTATGATAATGGGTTTTTTCGTATTCTCATCCATTCTATTTTCCGCCTTCATATGCATCAAAAATAACATTATTTAAATTTTTGAAATGATTAATTAACATATTGATGCCTTTTTTAATGTCATAAACACCGTTTTTTAGTAATAAATTGTTTTGCATTGCATATTTGGAAATATTTGCAAAAATATCCTCTAAATCAAAAGTGGGATTTAAATTAATTTCTTCTAGTTTCTCAGGATAATATTTAGACATTAATTGATAAAGAGAAACAATTAATTCGTTTTGATCAATGGCCTCCTGTCTAATTGATCCAACAATGGCTAATTTTGCTCCAATTTCATTATTTTCGATTTTAGGCATCAATAAACCAGGAGTATCTAACAAAAGATAATTTTTGCAATTAATTCATTGTTCCGATCTCGTAATACCAGGTATCGACCCGACCTTAGTTGCTCTCGATTTTGACATCATATTAATAAATGTTGATTTACCGACATTTGGCACACCTAAAACAACACATTTAAGGCTTGGAGTAAGTTTTTGCTTTTGATCATTTTTGGCCTTAAATTTTAGGAACTCTTTATTTAGAGCAATATTAATTTTTGCATATGTGTTTTGTGCTTTTAGGTTGGTAACAACTACTTGACCACGTTTTTTATAATCTTCAAGAAAAGGTTTGAGTTTTTCAAGATTAGTTTTATCCGCCTTATTAAAAACAAATAAAACTGGTTTGTTATTAATTATTTTGAAAATTTCATCATTAAAAGAACTTCGAGGTAATCTAGCATCCATTACAATAATAAATAAATCAAATAATTTTTGTTTTTCTTGCAATAGTCTAAATTGTTTGGCCATATGGCCAGGAAATCAATGGATCATATTATTTCCTTTCTATTCTTTTTTTAATATAAAATCCTTGCCTTTTTGGACTTCATAAATTGACAGATCATTAAAGTTTGTTTGTCGTAAAATTTCATATAAAACAATAGCTACTGAATTAGCTAAATTTAAACTACGACAATTAGAATTCATAGGAATTCTTAAACAATTATCGATGTTAGTTTGCATAATTGTCTTTGGTATCCCTGTACTTTCTGTGCCAAACATAATTCATATTTCACCTTCTTTCTGTGCCAGTTCATCATATTTAATATCGATATAATTTTTTAAACCATAACGTGTTATGTAAAAAATATTTTTGCTAGGATATTTTTTAATAAAATCATCATATGATTGATGAACTTCATGTTGAATTTCACTAAGAAAGTGCCCGGCTGCTTTTCTTTTTAATCAATGAGGGTGCAAGTCAAAAGCTATTGGTTTTATAATATGAAGCTTGGCTTTAGCAGCGAAACATGTACGGATTATGTTTGCTGTATTAGCATTTATTTCAGGTTGATATAGAATAATATTAATCATAGTAAAAATTTTACTATATATAGCAAAAATTAGCAAATATAAAACTCACTAAACAAATATTTAATCCAATCTTTATGATATGTTGGTAAATAAAAAAAGTTTGGTTTAGAAATAAACAAACTTTTTATAAATCTATAAATATAAACTACGATATTAAAAAACTATTTAAATAATTTTTTATATTGACCATATCCCTTTTCATCAAGTTCTTCATAAGGGATAAAACTAAGAGATGCGGAATTAATGCAATATCTTAATCCACCTTTATCTCTTGGGCCATCACTGAAGACATGACCTAGATGTGAATCGGCGTTTTTTGATTTTACTTCTGTTCTAATCATTCCATGCGAAGTATCTGTCAATTCAACCAATAGACTATTATCTATCGGCTTAGAAAATGCTGGTCAACCGCAACCAGAATTAAATTTATCATCTGATATAAATAATGCTGTACCATCAACAATATCAACATAGATGCCTTTTTCATAATGGTTATTATATTTATTCATATAAGGTCTCTCAGTAAATGCTTTTTGCGTTACATTATACTCAAGTTCACTTAGTTGTGCTAAACGTTTTTCTTTTTCTTGGGGATTCATAAACCCTCCTTATATTTTATAATTTTATATTGAGTAAGTATATAAAGATTTTATATGATTTTATGCATAATTTAAATTATTTTAGAATTTGTAAATTAGGAATTTTCTAACTTAATATGAGTTTGATGAACTTAATATTAAATATGCTCATATTAATATTTTTAAAAAAAACACCACAAATACATAGATCTGTGGTGTTTTAGCACTATTTTTTTACTTAAAAAGTAACATAGAAAAAATTTATTTTCTAATATTTAGTGATTTAATGGTTGATTGGTATAATGTATAATCTTCGTTTTTTAAGTGATTTAGCAATGCTTTACGGTGATTAACTTTTCTCATAAATCCACGCATTGAGTGCAAATCTTTTTTATTAATAGCAAAGTGTTTTTTTAATGATTCAATATCTTCAGTTAATATTGCTATTTGTACAGGCAAGTAACCTGTGTCTTTTTCATTTCTTCCAAATTGCTTTACCAATTCGCTTTTTCTAATTTTAGAAACCATCTTTTTCCTTTCATAACCTAGCAATAATCTTAATTACTACCAAGGAATAAATAACGAATACCTCAATATAGGGCATTCGCTTTTATTATATCATAAAAAAATAAAAACACGACTAGCGTGTTATGGTCAATTTCTTGAAATGGTGCGAACAAATGGACTTGAACCATCGACCTCACGATTATCAGTCGTGTGCTCTAACCAACTGAGCTATGCTCGCATAAAAACATGGGATAAACCCATATAAGTATATCACAAAAAAATTAACGTTTTGAAAATTGTCTTGCTCTTCTTGCTTTTCTCAATCCAAATTTCTTACGTTCCTTAACACGAGCGTCTCTTGTTAAGAATCCAGCATCTTTTAATTTGTTACGATATTCATTATTTGATGCTTCTAATAATGCTCTTGCAATACCTAATCTAATGGCTCCTGCTTGACCGGTTAAACCACCACCATTTACATTGGCAAAAACATCAAATTGATTTGTTGTTTCGGTAACACCAAATGGACTTAAGGCATCCATTAATAAAATTTCTGAATTTAAATATTGTTTCGCTTCTTTTCCATTAATTACAAAATTGCCTTTTCCAGGAATTAAGTAAACTCTAGCAATGGAAGATTTACGACGTCCTAGGCCATAGTATCTAATTTTATCTGCCATTATTTAACCTCTATTTGTGTTGGTTGTTGTGATACTTGCTTATGTTCTGCATTTGCATAAACATAAAGATTTTTAAATTGTTTGCGGCCTAATTTTGTATGAGGCAACATACCTCTAACTGCTTTTTCAACTAGAGCAATTGGTTTTTTAGCTCTTAAATCTGCAGCAGTAATTTGTTTTAAACCACCAGGATATCCAGTGTGGTGATAGTAAATTTTCTTTTCATCTTTTTTAGCTGTTAAAAGAACATCTTTTGCATTAATAACAACTACATTGTCGCCCATGTCAACATTTGGAGTAAATGTTGGTTTATTTTTTCCACGAAGGATTGAAGCAACAAGAGTTGAAAGTCTACCTAAAGGTACGTTGGCTGCATCGATGATGTATCATTTTTTATCAACTATTTCTTTTCTAATAATTGTTGTTTGACGCATACTTTCTCTTTCATGTTTTAAATATATTTAAAAATTAATGATCATTATTTATATACATAACTTAATATAAATAAATTTCACTAAACTATTATAGCAAAAAAAAATTCATTAGTTCATTTTTGCAATCATATATATTAATGCTGTTTCTGCTCGCAAAATTGTCTTGGTTAATGAAACGATTTCGACATTTTCTTTTTTTGCCAATTCTATTTCATTTAATGAAAATCCACCTTCTGGCCCGACAATTAGAAGAGTATCTCCTTTTCGTTTGGTTATCTTTTTATCTTTTTCATTTTCATAAGCTAAAATTTTGTTTTTAACATCTAGTTTAATAATCTCATCATAGGTCATAACTCTTTCAAATATTGGCATTGTATTTCGAAAAGATTGTTGTGATGCTTCAAGGATTATTTTTTTAAATCTCTTTATTTTGCTTTCTATTTGCATATTAGTTTTATCTGTGTATTCTGAAATAAAAGGAATAATTTTTGTTACTCCTAATTCAACGCTTTTTTGTAAAGCAATCTCAAAATTATTTTGTTTTATAAGTGGGATTGCTACAATTAAATCATCTTCTAATTCATTATCTATATTTAACTTTTTCTTAATTATGGCCTTATTAGGAAACTCAAAATAACATAAGTAAAACTCATTATTAAAGTTTATTAAAAAATCTTGATTTTTAATCCGGATTACTTTTAAATGTTTTTGTGTATCTTCATCTAAAGAGAAATAATTTTCACTTTTAGAACTGCTAAAAAATTTATACATAATTATTAAATTATAAAATTTTTTATAAATATCTAATACTTAATCCTTAAATCATAAATAAAAGTTTTAGAGATAGAAAGATAATAAGTTTTATTTTTTTAATAAACACTTAATAAACAATAATAATATAAGCACTTTTTTTCTAAAAAAACATGTAATTAAATAATTAATCCAATTGCGGCCTTTTATATGATCCAAATTATAAATGCAACATTAAAAATAAAAAAATATAACGGAAATTCGGAATATTTAACATAAATTAAATAACTGTATTTATATTTTTATTGTTATTTTTGTAAAAAAAATGAAAAAATCTAACTTTTTTATATTAAACTAATAGCAAATAAAAAACAATAAAGGAGAATATATGATTAAAAATAAATTCCTAAAAGCATCACTATTTTTGTTGCCGATATTACCCACTGCAACATTAGTTGCATGTGCACCAACAAATAACAGCGAACATACAGTTCCAGACGCTGGGCCTAAAATTAATGAAAATAAAAAAACAAATCAAACATTAGATTTTACTAATTTTGGTGTTAAAAAATTTAATGGTCAAGTAAAAACCAGAACATTATTATTTGCGGCAGCAACAAGTGAAAATTTTCTAGATAAGGATGGTGTATTTTCATTCAGATTACACCACCGGCCAGTGGAAGGTGTTAAAGGCGAATGATTAGCCTTTGCCACAGAAGTTAAAGGAAGAAATGATAATACATTAGTAGATCCTTTGAATATAAAAATTGCATCGACACAAGCCGATGAAGGAGCTGCTGTTGAATATCCTTTAAGATTTAAATTTGATAAGCCAGAAAACAAGTTAGGTACAGGAAAGTATTACACATTTGTTTTTTGAAAAAAAGATGGAACTGAAAGAATTGTTTTCAATCAAACACATATTGATAATAACAACGACATTTTTCCATCATTTCTACCAAACTAATAAATTAAGAAAAAAATTATAAAGAGCAATCAACATTATGGATTAGGATTACTTAAAAAATAGAAATATTCTTTTGTTCTTACTTGCGCCATTATGTTGTGCTCATTTTATTATTGTTACTTTTGATAAAAAACTTAAAATAAAAAGCCGAATGCTTTACATTTATGGATAAAAAATATGCCCATTTGCACACGGTGGATAAGCATAAAATAAATATCCCTTTATATCTTTTATTGTTTTTTATTGCTTGCGGGGTCTTTTTTTGATTTTTTGATTATTATGTTACGACGCTGGAAATTAAATTAATAATAATTTTGTAATATTTACATATTTTTTTATAGGGAACATTGTCTATATGTTTTTGCTTTTATACAAATTTTATTTAGGAATCAAAGCATTTTATAAATTTGGTATAACAAGTTTTATAAGCATTTTAGGAAATATTTTTTTAAAAAAATCAGTCTATAATAAAAGAAAAGTTAATAATATTGTCATTTATAAAAATATAAATTATATCAATAGCGAAATATTGGAATGAATAAAAGAAGAAATAAGCAAATCCAAAAAATAGCTGTGTCCAAAATTTAAATGCCAACTTAACTTAATTTATTATGTTTTATGATACAATTTTTATATTAATTTTATATAAATATATAAAAAATGTAATGAGGTTACAATGCCAAATAATACTAAAAAAAATATTCATGATGTTATCGCTCATTTAAAAAATATGGGTTTTGTTTATCAAAATTCAGAAATATATGGTGGTGTTGTGAATACATGAGATTATGGTCCATTAGCAACTACTATGATGACTCAAATCAAAAATATATGAATTAATGAATTTATAAGAAAAGAAAAAAATTATCAAATTGATTCTAAAATTATTATGAATAAGAATGTTTGGAAAGCTAGTGGTCATATTGATAATTTTTCTGATTTTTTAATTGAAAATAAAGTTAATAATAAAAGATACCGTGCTGACCATATTATTAAAGATCTATTTCCTGAAATTAATGTCGAAAAATGTACATTTGACGAATTAGAGAAAATCATTAAAAAAAATGTTAAAAAATATGATGGCGTAAGTGCAGAATGAGGAGAAATTAGACCATTTAATTTGATGTTTAAGACGCAAATGGGAGCAATTGATAACAGTTCTTCTGAAACCTTTTTAAGACCTGAAACCGCACAAGGTATATTTGTGAATTTTAAGAACTTGACTAGAACATCAAGAGCTAAATTGCCTTTTGGAATTGGCCAGATAGGTAAAAGTTTTCGCAATGAAATAACCCCCCGTGACTTTATTTTTAGAACAAGAGAATTTGAGCAAATGGAATTAGAATTTTTTTGCGAAGAAAAAGATAGCAATAATTTTTATCAGTATTGAATTGAAAAATGTAAAAAACTCGTTTTATTATTAGGTCTTAAGGAAGAAAATATACGTATAAGACTACATGAAGCAGAAGAATTAAGTCACTATTCAAAAGGAACAAGCGATATTGAATACTTATTTCCTTTTGGATGAGGTGAGTTATTAGGAATTGCTAATCGCGGCAATTATGATTTAAGTCAACATATGAAATTTTCTGGTGAATCTCTTGAATACTTAAAAGACGATGGGACCAAAATAATTCCGTATGTTATTGAACCTTCAATTGGATTAGATAGATTGCTTTTTGCATTGATTATTGATGCTTATACAGTCGAAAAAATTGATGATAAAGAAGAAAGAGTGATTTTAAAATTAAGTAAAAAAATTTCACCCTATCAAGTTGCTATATTACCTTTAATGAAAAAGCAGTCATTGGAAGCCAAGGAAATTTATAACAATTTATTGGAAAATACTAATATTAGAATAGCATATGATGAAGCTGGTTCTATTGGTAGAAGATACCGTCGACAAGACGCAATTGGAACACCATTTTGTATAACTGTTGATTTTGATACAACCAAAAATAATACTGTAACTATTAGAAATAGAGACACAATGAAGCAAGATGTAATACCAATTAGTGAAATTGCAAGTTATTTATTAGAAAACAGATAATAAAAGGAATTAATTTTGCAGGAAAGTGTTTGAGAATATGTAATTTCTAAAAGTGATATTGTTAATATTATTGGGCAATATCTGACTTTAATGAAGCAAGGGAAGAATTATAAGGCTTGTTGTCCTTTTCATGGCGAAAAAACGCCATCTTTTGTTGTTAGTCCAGAGCAAGGAATATTTAAATGTTTTGGATGCGGAAAAGGCGGAGATGTAATTAAATTTATTCAATACAAGGAAAATTTAACATCCTTTGAGGCACTAAAATTTTTAGTCAATAAACAAAACCTAGATATTTCCAAATTCGGCAATTTTATGAATAATTCCGCTATCACAGCTGAACATTCTAAAATTCTTGAAGTCAATAAGGTAGCACTTAATTTTTTTAGATATCAAATTACTTTTGAAAAAAGCGCCCAATTAATAGAGTATCTGCACAAAAGAAACCTAAATGATAATTTAATTAAAGAATTTCAAATTGGTTTTTCATCAAAAAACAAGTCAATTTATGAAACTCTTATCGAACATAAATTTGATTCGTTTGAAATATCCAATTCATCATTATTATCTTCTATTGAAAATAAGAATTTTTTTAATGATCGTCTAATGTTTCCAATATGCGATGAATTAGGCAATATTATTGCTTTTTCAGGTAGAGACATTACTGGATTACAAAACCCTAAATATTTAAATAGTTCTGAGACTATTGTTTTTCGAAAAAATGAAGTAATTTTTAATTATTTTCATGCAAAAGATGAAATAAATAATAAAAGAGAAGTTTACTTAGTAGAGGGGCAATTTGATTGCATAGCCATGTTTAAAGCTGGATTCAAAAATGCCGTAGCAATTATGGGTACTTCATTATCACCAGCCCATCTAAAACTATTAAATAATAAAACTATTACATTATTTTTTGATAATGACAGTGCAGGGCAAAATGCAACACTAAAGAATTTAAGGATGATATTGTACTATTCAAAAAAATACAATTTAAATGCTAAATTTGTTATAAATACATTAAATAAAGATGCAGATGAACTTTATAATCTAGATAATGGCTTAACTTTAAAAAAAATGTGTGAAAACAAGGTTGATATTGTCGAATATTTATTAATACTGGCCAAGCAAAATATTTTAAACAATAAACAATCATTTGAGAGAAATGAAATATTTAAGCAGATATTTGAATATGTTTATTATATTGATAATTCATTAGTTTTAATGCTCAAAGAAAGATTTATTAATGAAAACATTTTAACTGCCGATTTATTTGAAAACTACTATAAAAATTCTAATCCTCTTTTCTTATCAGATCCATTATTTAAAAATAAAATTAATGAAAAAAAACATAGCACAAATCACCCAAGTATTTATACAAATGAAAATTATGATAATAACTTTTTTATCAAAAATGATATTGCAAGCCTTCAACCAGAAGTTTCGAAGCAAGGAAATTCACCAAGTATTAATAAAAAAAATAAAAAATTCATTAATGCTAGAACAATATTAAAACAAGAAATAAGTAGGCATTATATGCTATTAAAGGAAATTTTGTTGCTAGTATTAAATCAACCCTTTATTGCCAAACAATGAAAAAATGATGGATTTCACGATCTTAATTTAGATGATGATTCACAAAAGATATTAAGAAAATTAATTAGTTATATTATCAAAAAGAACAAGGAAGGTTTAGAACTAAGTCAATCCAATCTTGTTTCGGTAATTGAATCCGACCTTAGTAAAGCAAAAATATCAAATAACATTGATTTAATAAATGAATATAAATCATATCTAGAACAAGCAATTCAGATAAAAAATTTAACTCTCACAAGTGATAATTTAAAAAAAGATATCAAAAATCTATATGATCGTGTAGATGAATTTGTTGAGAATCGAAAGAAACCAAAAAAGCAGATTTTAATGTATACCAAAGGAGCACAGGATGACAAGTAATAATTTAGAAAAATCAATAGATTATGTTATTTCAGTAATTGAAAATGAGGTAGTTAAAAGGAAAAATAAAGATAAAAAATTTAAAACCCTATCTCAAGAGGAAGTTTTTGATATTCTTTATAAGAAAAAACTTTATGTTGATGATGAAGAAGCAGATTTATTATTGCTTAAATTGTTTGAAAAAAATCTTATTTCTAATAGTGTTGATGAAGGCGATAACGATGATGTTGAAAATTTTGTTCAAGACGCAGAATTTAACGAAAGCATGTTAAAAGATATTGATGATGAGGATGCTGAAAACGAAGATATTGACTATGACTTTGAATATGATGATAGCACCTTGGTACCAAATGATAGCATCAATTCTGCTGCAGAAGAAGATCAAACCTTTAGTGAAGATGATGAATATATTTCAAGCAAAATTAGTGAAACGTATGATGAAGAAGATGAAGAATATGACTATGATCTTAACGAATATGATGATTATAGTGAAGTTAATTGAAAAAGCAGAAGATCTAATGATGAATTTGATGCATCAAAACTATTAAAAAACTATGATAGTGAAGAAATAAAAATTGGTTCAGCTAGAAAAAATTCTGAGAATAGTAATTTGTCAAACAGATTAACTGAAACAAACGATATTGTTAAGTGATATATGAGATGAATAGGCAAGTATGGTAAGCTTTTAACACCAAAGGAAGAATTAGAAACAGCTGAAAAAATGGCTAAGGCTAGAGAGAATGGTGACAAATGAGCATATAAAAAAGCACGCGATTTGTTAATTAAAAGAAATTTAAGACTAGTTATCAATAATGCTAAAAAATATAAGAATAGAGGTTTGAGCTTTATTGATTTAATTTCAGAGGGTAATTCTGGAATCATGAAAGCAGCTGATAAATATTTACATACTAAGGGATATAAATTTTCTACATATGCTACTTGATGAATTAGACAAGCAATTACTAGAGCCGTTGCTGACCAAGCGAGAACTGTAAGGGTCCCTGTGCATATGGTTGAAACAATTAATAAAGTCTTGAAGATTGAGAGAGAATTACAACAAGAACAAGGTTATCCTCCTACAGATGAAGAAATTGCCAAGAAGTTTGGTGAACCTGAATTCACTGCTGATAAGGTAAGATATATAAGAAAAATAAACATTGACCCTATTTCACTTGATAAAAATATTGGGAAGGAAGAAAATTCAAGCTTTTCAGACTTTGTTAAGGATGAAAGTGTAATTAGTCCAACTAATTTTACAAGTCAAGAAGAATTGAGTGTCATTTTGAATGAAATGATTAATTCGTTAACAGATGAATCTGATCGATTATTAATAAGAAAAAGATATGGAATTTCTGACCCAAACGGAGAATCATATCGTCCTCATTCCCTAGATGAACTTGCTAAAGAATTAGGGGTAAGTAAAGAAAAAGTTCGTCAAATTGAAACGAAGGTTTTGCGTAAATTAAGACATCCGCAAAAACGTAAGCAATTAAAAGAGTTCTATGCTAATGAAAGTTATAATTTAGATTAAATCGAGGTGAAAAATGATTAAGTTGGGCAGTCATGTCTCGTTTTCAAAACCGGACTATCTATTAGGCGCTGCACGTGAATCACATCATAATAATGCTAACTGCATGATGATTTATCTCGGGCCAAATCAATCCCCTTATCGCGTTGAAGAAAAATACTACAAGTATGATGAGTACAATAAATTTTATGCAGATAAAATTAAATCCGATGATATTATTGTTCATGCACCCTATATCATTAATCCTTCAAACCCGCTAAAAAATAAGTTTGCGATTGATTTTTTAATCTCTGAAATTAAAAGAATGAATTTTATAGGGGCTAAAATAATTGTTTTGCATCCTGGCGCACATACTACTTTTAGCAAAGAAGAAGCTAAAAGTAGCTTAATTTATTCATTAAAAACAGTTTTAGCAAAAACTAATGATGTAACAATCGCCTTAGAAACTATGGCTGGTAATGGAAGTAATTATTGTAATAATTTTGAAATATTAAAAGAAATAATTGAGAAAATTAAATCTGATAGAGTTGCCATATGCCTTGACACATGTCATATATGGGATTCTGGATATGATATTAGGGATTATGATAATTTTAAAAAATATTTAAAAGACAACGATTTTCTAAAGTATATAAAAATTATTCACTTAAATGATTCAAAAAATCCGCTAGGTTCTAAGAAGGACCGCCATGATAATATTGGAAAGGGGTATATTGGTTTAGAAACTTTAAAAAAATTTGTTTATGATCCTGATTTTGATAATATACCCATTATTTTAGAAACACCATATATTGGCGACTTAGCGCCTTATAAAGAGGAAATTGCTTTATTATTAGATAACACAGAGCCTAGTTTATTTTAAAATATCTTTAAGATCGCTTTTTGTAATTTGTCTATTATCTTTGACTAAATCTAAAATTTTTTCTATCCTATTTTAAACATCTAGTTTCAAATTTTTTCTTCATAGTTTTTTGCTAAAAAAGGTAATAATTGCACCATTGTTAGAAATATAGTGTTTGAGTTATTTCTTAAAAATAACATATTCTATAACTATGCGTCTAAAACTTGGCGCATAGTTTTTGTTAAACTCAATTTTATCTAAAGTACTAATAATTATCTCATTTCTTTTTTGTGAGCATACATATTTTAATATTTTCTAATGTAAACCTTCGGACAAACTATTTGAAAGAGAAAATTTAAGATCTATTGTTATAAAATTTAGTTTTCATATCTTCGCTTAATGTACAATATCTATCTCTATGACAATAGCAATTAACAATTGTTTATCTTACCTTTTTAATATATCTAAAAATTTGTCTCAATCAAATCTTACAGAGGGGGAGATATTTTTTTATTAGGAAAACTAGAAAATGAAGTATCTCATCTAATAACATTAGTATTGAACTTCTAAATTCTTTATTATCAATAAATAAAGTAACATCTGTTCTTTGAAATGCGACAAATTTATTTATAGCTAGTTTTTAGTTGTTTAACAACAAAGTTGCATTATTATATTTCGTGGTTTTGACTAATAAAGATTAAAATATATTTATCAAATTTACCCCCTTTTTTATCTAAAGATATTTTCTAAACACTTAAAAGCCGAATGTTCTTCTTCAATCATAATAGATTTAAAATCATTTGATCTATGTGCCCTTATAATTTTTTGAATATCATCCAAAACCAACAACTCTCTTTTGTATTGCTTAGTCCAATGAAAACACCTTTAGAATTTAATTTATACTTCGCCATTATAGCAATGCGCCTCGCCTATTTCTTCTAATTTTTATCTTAAAAGAATTTCATTGAGATAAATATTAATTAAATTAGTAACATCAGAGCTAAAACCATTTACATTCTAATTAGTAGATAGAATTTCTGTCTATTCTTATTTCTTAGCATGTATCAATTTCTTGCTAACAAAATCATCATTTACGCGCTGAATGGATTTTTTTACTTTTTGTATTTAAAAAAGAAACTATTTATGTTTTTAATTTATTTTATTGTTCTGTAATACCAATTTTTATTTAATTCTGCTAGCTTCCATATTTACTCATTCATACCCTATGCGTTATTTACAAACACCATTGATCATTAATTGATTTGATGAGAATTATCAAAAAAAAAAAAAAAAAATGTAAAATACTTACATCAAAATAGTATTTAAAGGAGAAAAATGAAAAAAAGCAAATTACTTTTTATAGGATTTTTACCTGCTTTGGCAACACCAGTTATAGCTCTATCATGTGCAAATCCTGCTAAACCAGAAAAACCAGAAAAACCAGCTGAACCAAAGAAACCAGAAAACCCAGAAACAAAAACCCCTCAACAAGAAATGCCTGATAAGAGTAAATCCGATAAAACAACTCCCGATACCGGAGGAACTAAAGATGATTCAAATAATGAATCACAAGAAAAACAAGAAAAGAATGAAGAACATAAAAAAAATGAATCTTCAGATGTTCCATCTTCATTCGAATTGCTAGGATATGATAAAGAAAACATTAAATTAGAGGACTTTAATCGCCAGATTTTCGGACAGGCTGATGTACCAAAAGAATACCAAACACCGCCAACATTTGAATTATTGGGTTTTGGAAGCGCAACTATCGGTGAGGAAGAATTTAGCAGACAAACAAACGGTTTAAAGATAAAAGATACAGATTTCAAGAGTTTTGGTGGAAAATTTAAAAACGATAAATTAACTATTGAATTTGAAACAAATAATTATTCATATTTTAATAAAATAGCTACAATAACAATTGTTGTTAACGCCTTCGAAAAATCTTCACAAAAATTTACATCACAGAAATTAACCCTAACTAACAAAAGAATAAATTCATTTAACAAAAAATTCACTTTTGATTTTTCTTTAAATAGTGAAATTAAATCAGATACCCATAAGATCCAGTCAATTCGTCTTGTAGAATTAATTATTGATGGTCAAAAGGTTGAACTTTAATATCTTTTAAGAAATCTCAATAAAAAAATTTAAAAGCAAAGGTTTGTTACCTTTGCTTTTAAATTTACTTCAATTATTCTTCGTAATTTTCAGGGCGGCTTAAGATCTTAGAACCATTTTTGGTAACAAGGATTGTATCTTCAATACGAGCCCCACCCAAATCTTTTACATAAATCCCGGGTTCAACAGTGATAACCATTCCTTCTTCTAATATCACATTGCCTGTTCTTCTGCCAACTCCTGGTAGTTCGTGTACATCGATTCCTACACCATGGCCAGTTGAATGAGTAAAGAATTTACCATATCCTTTTGATTGTATATATTCTCGACAAATTTTATCAATCTCAGATGTTTCAATTCCTGGTTTTACAGCTTCGCGGCCAAGTTTTTGAGCTTCGCTAACAACATCAAGAATCGAAACTAATTCAGCTGACTTGGGTTTTCCAAAGAAAAATGTTCTTGTTATATCGCTAGCTCAACCATTGTATTGCGCTCCGAAATCGATTTTAACAATATCGCCATCAACCAATTTACGATTTGTTGGATGATGATGAGGTTCGGCAGCATTTGTACCAAATGCAACGATTGTTTCAAAGCTTTCTTTTTCAGCACCAAAAAGGCGCATTAAATATCCAAGTTTATTTGATACTTCTAATTCAGTCATGCCTTCAACTAAAATTTTCTTTAATTCCTCTAATGCTTGCAATGAAATTAAACAAGCTTCCTGGATGTAATCGGATTCTTCTTGGTCTTTTATTATTCTAAATTGTTTTCCTTTTACATTATGAAATTTTGCTTTTGGCATCATTTTTTTAAAATATTCAAATGTTTGAACATGTAAATAATCTGATTCAATACCAACATTAGAATATTTTTTCTTGTTTAGAAAATTCGATAGTGTTTCTTCTCCTGGCTCCAATAAAATAACTTCAACATTCTTTGCAAATTTAGTTGCATATTCAATATATCTACCATCTACAAATAAAAAGGCTTTTTCTTTTTCAATTACAATAAAACCATCGCTTGTCTGAATACCAGCATATCATAATCTTGTTTGAGGCGCCTCTGAGATAATTGCATCTAGCTTCAATTCTTCGAAAATTTTGGTTATTTGTTGTTTTAGCATTTTAACTCCTAAACTCTATTTATTTTTTTCTTTATGGTTTGTATGTTCATTACATTTTGGACAATATTTTGTTACTTCCATTTTTTCTGGATGCAACTTTTTATTCTTCTTTGTGATGTAATTTTCCATTTTGCATGACTCACATCTTAATGTTAAACCTTCTCTTGGCATACTTTCTCCTTCTTTTTTAAAATATTTAATTTTTGAATACTTTAAATAACATTATGTATTTTAAAATAATTATAAATTATATTATAATTTGCTATTAATTTACTTTTTTTAATATGTTAAGGATAACATAAAAAAATGATTAATTATTTTTTAAAAAATTATTTAATAACATAACTTTTTATTGCTATTGCTAACTATTAACAAGCGATTAATTATGTGATATTTGTTCTGAATTATTTTTTTGCTCTATATCTTTATTTTCTATACTATCACCTTGGATTGGATCAATAATAATATTATCTTTTGTTATATCAGGATTCTTGATATCGTCATTATTTTTTTTCGAAATGTCTTCAAGATATTGCTTGGTTATTCCCTTCAAATACTTAACTAAATATATAATGCCGCTAATCCATGACAAAATAAGACCAACAATTAAAGGGATATTAACATAAAGAATATATTTATCATTTGAAACATATTTACCTAAATCATTATCAAAATTAGTAAATCATGGTGCACTAAATGCTATTGTAATAATTGCGAGTGAGACAATAATGGTTTTAATCTTACCTCACCAATTTGCTGCTACTTTAATGTCCTTCTTTACGGCATAAACTCTCGCACCATCAACCAAAATATCACGGATGATAAACAAAACAACAATTGGCAAGAACGAGTAGTTCATTATTGATATAAATAACAACATCATTATTGTCGCAATTTTATCTGCAATTGGATCAAAAATCTTACCAAATTGCGAAATAGTTTTTGTTTTTCGGGCTATATGTCCGTCAATAAAGTCAGTCACCATTGCTATAATAAATATTGAGACATTTAATCAATATATGATTGATAAAGTTATCGAGTATTTTTGATTACCAACAATTTTAATTCCATCATATCAAAATGTTCCATTGTGTTTAATAATTAAAAAGAAAGCGGACGACATTAAAAATATAAAAGGAATCATTAATATTATCCTCAACACTGTTAGTCAATTTGCAATACCAAATTTTTTTATGTGTGGGCTATTATTTTTGCTTTTTTTAATATCTTTAATCTTCTTCATAAAATTGACTCTCAATAGCATTAATTGTCTTTTCTTCTAATGCTATATTTTTTTTATCTTCTGGAATGCCAATATACTGAGTTTCAAAAAAATCTAATGTATCATTAATTTTTTTAGTTCACAAATTTGGTTGAGTTATTGTTAATTTTTCAGCGTGTTCTACAAATAGAGTATACTTCTCATCGTTTTGGAAAGAATATGCAAAATCCTCTCTATTAATTAATTTGGTTAGCAATTTTTTTACACCGTTTTTAATTTGCCCCATTTTAAATTGGGATTCATTTGCACCAAATTTCTCTAACTGTTTCATACTAAAATCAATGACATATTTATAAGTCATAATATATTCATAATATAACGCCAATGTTTCAGCATTCTTTTTATATTCTAATTTTGCTGCTTTTCTTTTTGCTCTTTTATTTTTCGTAACTTTTCAAGCGATATAAGCAATTATAAGTACTAAAACAATTGCGAGCAAGACATACACAATAGTTTGTCCATTACCCATATTTTTCTCCTTAATTATATTTTAAAAATTATATATTAATATCATTCAAACTACAAAACAATGTTAATTGTTTTTTGTCTTATATAAAATCAAAGCTTCAAAAGGGTTGAGTTCTTTTGGAATTTCTGAGTAGAATTTATTAGCATATGAACTTGCTAAAATTTTATAACCATAAAGCGGAGTTATCTTCTGATGCTTTGATGTCAAATTTGTAATCAATACCATCCTCTGTTCGTTAAGTTTTTTGCTAAATTTAAATATACCATGACTTTGTTTAATATTTCATACACCCTTTATGAAATAAGAAGAAAATTTGGAATTTAAAGAGAGTTTATTCAAGAAATAAACAAAGTTTATTGTGCTATCTTTATTAATAATTTGCTCCTCGACATTGTTACTTTCTAAATTAATTGGGTAAAAAATATTAGTATTTTCATTGCTTTTTATTTTTTGTCCATTTCAAGGCATTTGAATATAAGACGATCATTTATTGAAATAACAATTATATTTATGATATTCATTTAAACTTATATTTTTATATTGGAGAAATCTTTTTTCCTCATTATAATCTTCATTGTTAAATGTGAAACGTTGGTTGAATTTAGCACGCAAGGCACCTATTTCATCGCCATAATAAAAACCTATTGAATGATTGCCACTATATAAAAATACAAAGAAACTTTTTGTTGATTCATTTAGGTAAGCCTTTTCATTAGCTCATTTAGAAAAGAAACGACCTGATAAATCAGAGCCGAATGATAATATCACATTTGAATGATTTTTAAAATTAGCTACAAATCTATATAAGGATTTAAAACTCATTTTATTCTTGAAATGTTTTTTTAATGCATCATTATTGCCAATAACAGACATTCAAGTTAAATACAAATAATCTAGGCATTTATTGTCGACCATTAGCATCTTTTTATATAGATTGAAGTTATTATTACTAGTTTTAAAAATTACATTAATATTGCTATTTTTACGCTTGATAATCTTATATAAATCATTAATAAATTTTAATTTTTCTTCCTCCTTTAAGCCTTCAAAAGCAAGAAATTCAAAATTATCAAGTATAACAGTTGATACATTAAGCTGCAAGTAGAAACCTAAAACTGATTCAAAATATTTAATAAAATCAGATAACTCATATAATGATGTTTTTTCAAATTCTTTATTAATTAAATATGTATCTAATTTCGTTAAGTATCTATTTGACTCATAATAATTCAAATTATATAAACTCATCATATTATTTCAGTTAACAAAAGCTTGTCTTACTTCTTTTAAATTTATAATTGGAGCTACTTCAATTTGATTATTTTTAAATGTTTCAACAAGCTTTGCAAAATCCTTAATTGAACCATACCTTTTTTTTATTAGTCCAAGATCAAATCTATTTTCATATAGTTTTAGAATATCTTCAAAGCATATAACATTAACACTTAAATTTTTGAAATACTCCAATTTGCTCATAACCCCTTTAAAATCACCAAAATTGCTTCCATTGGTATCAACAAAATTTTCAACTTTTAGCTCATATAAGATGATTTTTTTACCTAAATTAACCATTAATAAATCCTTAATCTCAATAATTTTATACTCAATAAATCAATAAGCGTATCTGGTAAAATGTTTCCTTTTTTAAAATCTAGATCAATATTTGCTAAATCAATGATCAACTGATTTAATGTGTTAATGTCAATTCTATTAAAAAAGTCATAGTGAAGTTTGACACGATATATATGAATATTAAGCATTTTTGCTATTTCATCATTAGTTAATTTTATTGATTTTAATATTCCAATTGTTTTTGCATTAAGCAATATCGCTGATATTTGCGATATCACATAATTGTGCTCAATCCCGTAGCTAATCTGTTCGTTTATCTTTTTTATAATAGTTTTTGTGTCTTGACATTTTAACATTGCCTCACTTAGGGCAAAATCGATATTATTAGATACTGCATAATTATTATCATTAATCATTTTTTCGCTTATATCTTTATTTATTAATAGCAATTTATCAATTTCTGATTCTATTATTTCTAGATTATGTGGTAGCATTGATAGCAAATCAATAAGGACCTTATCCTTGATTGTTCCGCCTTTTGTTTTAATCATTTTATAAACAAAAGAAAATAATTCCTTATCGCTAATTTTTTCGATATTAATAGTAGTGCTATTATCATTTATAAATGCAAAAGCTCTTGATGCTAAAAAAGATTTATCATACTTATTTATTTCCTGCGTAAAAATAAGAATTAGATTAGCATCACTTAGTGATGCATTAATTATTTTTATAAACTCATCAATACACAAACTATTAGCATATTTATTTTTTATATTAAATATAAAGGGATTTTTAAATAAAATGATTTTTTTATTTAAAAAAAGGGAATTGTTATTTAATGCATCTGATAATTCTTCTAATGTAAAAAAATCATAAAATTTAACTATCTCGATATCACCCACTTCAATAGTTTTTTCTTTGTTTATTATTTCATTAATTTTTTTATTTATCAAAAAATTTTCATTGCCTTTAATTAGGTACATACTAATTTATTATATTATAATAAGGACATTTTTTGGTATAATAAACTAATATTATTTACAATTTATTTATTTAAGATTGGAGCATTAAAGAAATGTCAGGACATTCAAAATGAGCAACTACAAAACATCATAAAGCTGCAATGGATTCAAAGAGAGCACAAATGTTTCAAAAATTTTCTAAAGAAATTATTGTAGCAGCAACAATTGGTGGCCCAGATCCAGATTCAAATCCAGCACTAAAATTAGCAATTGCTAAGGCAAAGGCAAAATCGATGCCCAAAGCAAATATTGAAAAAGCAATCTCGAAAGTTTCAGGTGGTTCAAAGGAAGGCGCTAACTTTCAAGGATATCTATATTCAGGAACAGCCTTTGGTGGTATAAATTTTGTAGTAAGTTGTTTAAGCGACAACTTTAACCGTTTATCATCTAACATTAAACACTATTTTAATAAATATAATGGACAGCTAGGAAAACAAGGTACTGTTCCGTATGTTTTTGACCAAAAAGGATTAATTGAATTTCCAATTTCATTAGCTTCTGAAGAAGAAGTAATGACTACCGTTTTGGAAGCCGGCGCCGAAGATTTTAAGGTTGAAGATGACTTATATGTTATTATTACCCATCCATCAGATTTTCAAAAAGTCAAACAATCTCTTGATGAGATTCTGAAAATTGATAACTATTCAACTGCTGAAGTTACATATATTCCAAATAGCGAGGTTGAAATCGATGAAGAAAAAATGGGGCAACTCGAAAAATTCGTCGACTTACTTGAAGATGATGAAGATGTTCAGGAAGTTTGACATAATGCAACAACTATTGAATAAAAATTAGTTCTACTTAATAATTATTAATATTTAAAACCTTTTTCAAACCAAGAGAAAGGTTTTAAAAATACACAAAATAAACTTGTAAAATTTTTTAGACAGTTTAGCTCATATTAAGAATTTGACTTGACAAAATCTTAATATGGGCATTTTTTATAATGCAATTTCTTCGTTATTATATTAATTTACAAACTCCTTGATTTTCTTGATAAATCGTTAAAAAATCATTTTTCGACATTTTTTGTTGAAACTTAAAAAAATTTCGGATTTCAATATTAAAAAAAATATCCTATCTCTCTATTATCTAAGTTATTAATTATGTTTCCGTTTATTTCCAAAACTTTATTTTTAGAAAAATAAAAAACAAATTTTAGATTCTTATTTTAAATTCATTTTGAAAAAAAGAAATTTAAAGACATGATTTAAAAAGAAAAAAAATATTCGAGATGTCAAAATTTATTTTATTTAAATATTGCTTGTTTATTATGAGATTTGATTTATTTTCTTAATACTTTCTTTATTTTTTCCCATATTAGATAAAAACATTTGTATATTATTAAAAATTTGATTTATGAAATTAAAAATAAACAAAAAGAAATTTATTCTAACTGCCTCATTTTTTATTATTTCATCAGTTGTACTTATTAGTGGCGTTGTAGTTAAAACAGAAATTATAGATAAATGACATCATAACAAATCTTCTTTTAAAAGTAATTATATAACTGTTTTTATTGAAGGTGCAGTGGAATATCCGGGCGAATATACTTTAAAGGATGGAGCAAATTATTTTGATCTAATAAGAGAAAGTATTTTAAAAAGCGGTGCAGATTTGCAAAAGATAAATAAATCACAGTTGTTAAAAAACAACGAAAGAGTTTTTATTCCCTTTACTAAAAATAAAAAATTAAAGATAACAGATATCAATGATTTGCAAATTTTAATAAATTTAGGAATTAAAACAAACATTGCAAAAAAAGTTTTTGAATATATTAAAGAAAGGAATGTTAAGAATTGAGATGATTTATTACAACTACCAGGCATTGGTGAAAAAACTTATCAAATATTAACAGAAAATATAGATATATAGATATTCTATTAATATCGTCTATCAGTTCTTTTTTAATATTTATACTAATATTGAGAATTGAAATTATTTTAATTTCACTAGCTTTAATAATGATTTGCATTTTCAATTTTTTTAATATTAAATTTTGAATTACATTTTTCATTTTTAGCTCAATTATTTTTTTAAGCTATGTAGTTTACCAGTCAATTTTTGCAAAAATTGACGGGATAAAATTAGATAATGATTTAAATATGATTAGAGAATATAAAGCCTATCTAATATTCAAATATAAGGATGCTTATTTTAAAGTTTTTAAGACCAAAAGCATTATAGATATTACTTTTATGAATAACTATGAGTATACATTTCATATCAAAGGAACACTTATTTTAAATAAGAATTTAAGCTCGTTTGAAGCTGCAAATAGGCTATTTTTTAATCTCACTAATTCAAATATTGAATTTATTAAAAAAAATGAAAAATTATCAATTTTTAACACAAAAAACCACACAGTTATAGATTATCTTAATATCATCATTTTCAACAATTATAATCAAGCTAATAACATATATAAAAAGCTTAGTGATCTTAATATTATTCACTTTTTCACTATTAGCGGATTTCATTTTAATTTAATTTATCTATTTATATCCAAAATAATTAGAAGAATTAAAAATGGCTATTTTATTGAAGATTTTATCGCTATTCCTCTATTGATTATTTATTTAATATCAATCGAATTTCATGTAAGTGCAACAAGGTCTTTAATCTTTTTAATATTAGCATATCTAAATAAAATTATTTTTAACAAAAAAATAAACAATATTGCACTATTGGCAATAACGGGTTTAATAATGGTTTTTTACAATCCATTTATAATGTTTTCATACTCTTTCATTTTATCATTTTTGATTACACTATCCATATTTATTACAATTTTTGTTTTAACAAAACAAGGATATTTTGTCAAAACAATTGCGGTATTTTTAATTGCCCATATTTATTCCACTTTAATAATTCACACTTTTAATAAAAACTATAATATTTTTTCTTTTTTTATTCAACTTCTGTTTATTCCAATTATTTCCTTAAACTACATTATTACACTTCTATTTTTTAGGATAAATATCATTATTGAAAATACCATCCTTTGATTTGATACGTTCATTGACATAATTAGTGAATCAAACATAATCATAAAATTTGATACATCATGATTAATGTGCTTTATATTTAGTATAGCCTTATTAAAGGCTTATAAAATAAAACTCCATAGCCAACTAAGGTTAGGAGTTTGATAAATTTAGCATTAATTTTAAATCATCTTCATTAATTATTGTTATACCAAGTTTTTGCGCCTTAGATAGCTTGCTTCCTGCCTTTTCGCCAATTAATAGGTAGGCTATATTAGCGGAAATAGACGAAAGTACCTCGCCGCCGTTTTCCACAATTAGTTTTTCAAAATAACTTCTAGGTTTTGTAAGCTTACCTGTTATAACAAAAGATTTATTATTTAGGATATTGGTTATTGCTTTTTGTTCATATGATGGATTTATACCATGTTCAATTAATTTTTTAATTAAACTTATGTTTTCTTCATTGGAGAATCATTCTATTAATTGTTTAGTTATCTTATCACCAAAATCATAAAAATCTTTAAACACTTCAAAATTAAAATTTAAGGCATTTTCTAGTTTTAGAATTTTTGAAGCAATAATATTCGCAGTTCTTTTTCCGACTAATGGGATTGATAAACCAAATATCAAATTTTCAAGTGGTTTTGTTTTAATATCCTCAATTGATTTTAAAATTTTGTTTATTGACAAATATCCAAATCTTTCCAATTTAATTAATTCATCACGATGTTTATGAAGATTAAAGATATCCAATATATTATTTATAAAACCATTTTGGTAAAAATATATGATATTTTTTTCACCAAGTGAATTAATATCAAGCGCCTCTTTTGAAGCAAAATGAATAAGTTTTCTAACTTTTATTTCTTGGCAATCTTGATTTAAACAATATTGTTCCAATCCTGTTTCATTAAATAACAAAACGTTATTACAATATGGGCATACCTTAAATGGGTCTAGCTTCTCTAAATTATGTTTATTAGCCAAACCTATAACGCATGGAATAATCTCACCAGATTTTTTTATGTATATTTCATCACCAATATTTATATCTAGATTTTTAATAAATTCATAATTATTAAGCGTTGCAAAACATACTTTTGTTCCTGACAATTCAACTTCTTGCAATAAGGCGTTATATGTAACTAAGCCAGTCCGACCAACAGTAATAAAAATATCTTTTAATATGGTAGAAACAACATCGGGCTCATATTTAAAAGCAATTGCTGAATGAGGGAATTTTGCTGTTTCACCTAATTTATCATAAAATTTGAGCTCATTAAGTTTTATGACTATGCCATCAGTTTCATAGTTAAATAATAACTTTTTAGTCTTGAATTCCTCAATAAATTGTTCTATTTCTTTAATAGAAGAAACAAGGATTGATTGCTCTGTAACACAAAAACCCAACTTTTTTAAAAATTCAAATGATTCATACATAGTTTGAATATTATGTTTTTCCGGTGCAACAACATAATATAAGAATGATGAAAGATTTCTTTCTTTTACAATTTGTGGGTCCAATTGGCGTAAAGTACCAGCAGCAACATTGCGTGGATTAGCCATAGCCGTTTTATTTTCACTAAGCAATTTTTCGTTTATTTTCTTAAACTCATCAATAGGAAGAAAAATTTCACCTCTAACCTCAAGGGGCTTTTTATAATTAATTATTTTTGGAATATTATCTATTTGCAAAACATTATTGGTAACATCTTCGCCAATTAACCCATTGCCCCTCGTTACTGCTTGCATTAACTTGCCTTGATTATATTTAATAGAAATTGAGAGCCCGTCAATTTTTGGTTCGATAAAAAAAGAAAAATGCGAGGTTACCTTTTTAATATTATCAATAAATTTTTGGATTTCTGCAATGGTATATGCCTTATTTAAAGAAAGCATTGATTTATCATGCTTAACCTTAGCAAAATTTTTAGATACATTAGCATTAATTTTATTGGTTGGTGACTGCTCTAATTCTTCTTTTAAAAAAAGATGTTTATATTGCAATTCCAATCTTTTTAATTGATTAAATTCAATATCATAAATTTCATCAGAAACTAACGGTTTATCAAAATCATAATAATATTTATCTCATTGACTTATTTTTTGTTGTAATTCTAGTATTTTTTTTCTTGTTTCAAAATCTTTTTCATTCATATTAAACCTTTTGAAATGAAGCAATTCACCATGATGGTAAAGCAATATGGTCTATAGCACATATTACAACCAACGCAGTTAGAGTCATTAATATTAGCGTAGCAATCAAATCTCTTCAATTAGGAACTAATTGACGATAATAGGTTCTTTTTGCATATGGTTCATATCCTCTTGAAGTCATAGCATCAGCTAAATCATTAGCCTTATTAAAGGATGAAACAAAAAGTGGGACCATTAGGACAATGAAGGATTTTATTTTATCCTTAAAATTACCATTTTTAAAATCTACTCCTCGGCTTGACTGCGCCTTCATAATTCTTCCTGATTCTTCTAACAAGGTAGGAATAAATCTTAAGGCAATGGATATAATCATCGTAATTATTTCAGTCGGTACTCTAAATATTTTTAACGGATATAGCAGATCATTGATTGCTCTTGTTAATAAAACAGGTTTTGTTGTTACTGTCAAAATTGTTGTTATTAATACAACGCCATAAATTCTCAAAAGTATTGTAAAAGTTCGATGAATTGAGAATAATGACAATTGAAATATCGAATTAACATCGTTGTTAGGAGCAAAATATACTACATTAACTATTAATTTACCGCGATATATCACAAAAGCGTCAGCATTTGTTTCTGTTGAAAGAGGAACATATTTATCAATTTCGTAATACATCACCGCACCCTTAACAGTTAGCATATTAATGACCAGGAGAAAAATAGCAATATAGATAGGAAACTTAATTTTTTTAAAAATAGAAATTACTGATTTAGTAGAAATACCATATAAAACCATACTAATAATTACTAAAATCGATAATGTAATATAATGTTCAGAAATAAAAAACAAAATTATAAATAGTATGTTAGCTAAAAATTTCAGTCGGGGATCAAGTCTATGAATTGGCGTCTGTATATTGAGATATTTGCCAATAATTGTTTTATCCATATTTATAGCTCCTTTTTATTTTTTTCACTTAATTATGTTATTTATTTTATCAGCCAATTCTTCAATATTTGTTACTTTTCCAATATTAAAACCAGCATTATTTAGCCTTTCTACATATGACAACAATTTTGTGGGAATTAAATTATTATCTAATAATAGTTTATTATCACTTAGAATATCATAAGTATTACCGTCTTTAATAATCTTCCCATCCTTAACAAATAAGGTTCTATTTGTTCATTTAAGAGCATTATCTAAATCGTGTGTAACAATAATAATAGTTGTGCCTTGCTTATATAAATTATAAAACAGCTGGAGCATTTCTTCAACACCCTGCGGGTCCAAACCAGCAGTAGGTTCATCCAAAACAAGAAATCTTGGTTCCATAGCAAGAATACCTGCTAAAGCAACTCTTCTTTTTTGCCCTCCTGATAAGTCAAAGGGGCTTCTTTTAAGATAATCAATTGGTAGACCGACCATCTCAATGTATTTAGCCGCTAATTCCTTAGCTTTGTCTTTTTTAATACCCATTGAAACGGGTCCAAAAATAATGTCTTTTTCAATAGTAGATTCAAATAATTGATATTCAGCAAATTGAAATACGACTCCAACTTGCTTTCTTAATGCTTTAACATTTTTGATTTTTCTTTTACTTTTGATAATATCAATATCAGTATATACTATTTCAACACGATCACTTTTTTTAGTTTTTTGAAACTTCTCTAAATTCTTTATATATTCATTTAATTTAGCTTGGTATGTTTCATCATTATCATCACTTTGTTTTTTTGGTTTAGATGGCTTTTTGGCTTTCTTAAACAAAGGGACATCACTAAAATGCAGTAAACCTTCATCGGGTAATATTAATGCATTAAGATGCTCTATTAATGTAGTTTTACCAGAGCCAGTTGGCCCAATAATTGAAATTGCTTCTGATTCATTAATTTCCACTGATACACCATCTAGCACCTTAATATATGTAGGAAGCTTTTTGTTATATTCCTTTGAAATATTGTCTACTTTAATTTGCATAATGTCTCCAATAATTTTTTATCGTCATATGTTGGCTCAATTCCGTGAATCATTTCACTAAGTTTGTATATAAAAGGTGAATTTATTTTTGCAATTTCAATTATTTGTTTGTTATTTAAAATTTCAATAGGTTTTCCTTGAGCTATCACATGGCCACCTGAAAAGACAATTAACTTATCAGCTAACAAGGCTTCATCCATATCATGAGTGATCGAAATTAAAGTTTTATTGGTGTTGGAATGCAGATCATGAATTATTTTGTAAATGTCATTGCGGCCTCTAGGGTCTAACATTGAAGTTATTTCATCAAAAATAATAATTTTAGGATCTAATGCAAGAGTAGAAGCAATGGCTACTCTTTGCTTTTGACCTCCCGATAAATTTTGAGGTTCCCTATCTAAAAAATTGCCCATTCCTACTTCATTGGCATATTTTTTTACAATTACGTTCATTTCATCATATGACATTTTTTTATTTTCTAAGCCAAAAGCAATATCGTCTTCAACAGTAGCACCTATAAATTGATTATCTGGATTTTGATAAACAATACCAATTTTTTTTCTAATTTCCGCCAAATTTTCAGAATTTATTTCTAGACCATCAATAATAATTTTCCCAGATGAAGCTTTGTAAATTGCAGCAAGTAGTTTTGAAAAAGTGCTCTTTCCTGAACCATTATGTCCCAAAATGGCAACATATTGCCCATCTTCAATTGTAAAATTAATATTATCTAAGGCATATTTTTTAGCACCAGGATATTTATAACAAAGTTTTTTAATTTCAATCATAGTGATAATTATAAATATAATATTAATTTTATTTTTCAAAAATGCTTAAATTGACATTTTATTGTATACAATAAAATATATAAAAAAACTTTATAAATCAACAACTATAAACATATTATTTAACTTCTTTTAATGCAAAAACCCAAGTGTCGTAGTTTCTTATAACTAATAGTTTTTTATAAATATTCTGATTTTTTAAAATATAGTTTGGCTGAAAATAAACAAATTAAAAAATATTTTTAGATAAAACAAAAATTATGGTTTATAATATATAACGCTAATTGCGAGTGTAGTTTAATGGTAGAACTTTAGCCTTCCAAGCTAACTACGTGGGTTCGATTCCCATCACTTGCACCAGTTGCGGATGTAGTTCAATGGTAGAACATCAGGTTGCCAATCTGAATACGAGGGTCCGATTCCCTTCATCCGCACCATTTCAAAAAAACTTGGGAAACCAAGTTTTTTTGATTTAACTAAATTTATTCAAAATAAGGCAATTAAAACTTATATAATATTAAAAAATAAATAATAAAGGAGTTTTATGGCTAATGTATTAGTTTTATATTCTTCGCCCATATCAAAAGAGAAGTCTGTTTCAAGTGCTATTACTAAGAGCTTCGTTGAGGAATATAAAAAAATTAACAAAAATGATGAAATTGTGGAGTTAGATTTAAACGAACTTGAAATGGCAACACATCCAATGAACTCAAATAATTTTTCTGATTTTTTTAATGATGAATTATCAGGTAGATATATTGATATTTTAAAAAAAACCAACAAATTAATTATTTCAGCCCCAATGATAAATTTTAATGTTCCGGCAGTGTTAAAAAATTTTATCGACCGAATTTGTGTTGCTAATAAGACATTTTCTTATAAATACGCTAAAAAAGGTAGCTCAATAGGTTTGTTATCTAATTTAAAGGTACAAATAATTGCTTCTCAGGGAGCTCCATGTGATTGATATCCTTGAGCAAGTCACATTTCTTACCTAGAGGGCATCTGAAATTTCTTGGGTGCAGAGGTTAGTGAAACCCTTTTAATTGACGCAACAAAAGTAGAACCATTTAATTCTTATTCAATTGAGGAAATTATTAAAAATAAAATTAACAAAATTAAAGAAAGGGTTATGAACTTTTAATAATTTAAAATTTTAAAAACCAAGCTCTAAAATAATGAGAAAGCTTGGTTTTTTATTTTTATTTTAAGCCCAAATTTTTGGTAAAAAATTAGATCATCATTTTTTGCAAAATTAAGTTATTTTGAACAATCATTCTTCAACACAGCTTATATTTATATTTTATCTAAATTATCAAAAACAAAAAATATTAATAATTTATTGCAAAATAATAAGAAATTAGCTAAAGCAAATATTTTTTATGAAACTTTTATTATTCTTTGCCTTCCATTAGCAATTGCAAAAATTGTACGCTTACATCCTTTATGAAAAATTGCCCATTTTCATCTCAATTATTATTTTGTTTTAAAAATAGGTCGTTGAGACTTTTTATTGTACTTGCGCCATTTGCATAGAGATTATTTCCTTTAATATCTACAAATATGATAGCGAGCGTAAGTTTAAATTCTAAGTTATTATTAATATTATTAATATATTTTCTATACTCTTCAATTAGCTTTTTAGTTTTTTCTTTATCTATGTCGTTTTTGTATGTTTTAATTTCTAAATAAATATAATGATTTTCGTGTACAATAACAAAATCTGGATAGCTATTACTCGTGTCTAAATTATTGATATATTCAAAATTAATTCCACTATGGACTGGATTCTTTGCTCAAATTCTAATTTCAGGCCGCAGTGATACACATTTCTTAAACTCATTTACAAATGTTTTTTCAGCCTCTGATTTTAAATAAATATTTGCAAATTCTTTATTTATTTCTTGATAAGCAAATTTATTGTCTGTTTTTGGATCGTCATCATCTTTGCTCTCTATTAAATAATCTGGTAAAAATTTAGAATTATTTATTACATATCTTATTTCTTGATTATCCAATTGTTTTTGCAAATGCTTTTTATAAAGGTCATTAAAGTTTTCGATTTCATATTTAATTATTAAAAATCAAAAGAATGTTTTATCCATTATTGATTTTAATTTTGTTTCATAGATGCTATTTATTTCTTTTTTAATATTTTCTGTAAATATTTTTTTATTATTCTTAATTGTTTTTATATTAAATAATTCCATATCAATTTTATTTTTTAGCTTTAATGTTATTTCTATTTTATTACCATAACTTTTTTGATTAGCAATTATAAAGTTATTATCACAAAACTCTTCTTTGCATACTTGGTATTTTGTTTCAAAGTTTCCAATAGAATAATTATTTAAATAATTAGCAACTTGTTTTTCATAATCATCTAAATTAAAAACAGAATTAGATTTATTGATATTAACAAGAGAACCATACACAAATTTTTCTTTTTTAAACTGAGATTTTAAAATCAGCATTCTTTGGTCATTTATATCTCTATCAACATTGCTATAAATGTAGTATTTATTAGCAATTGAACTATTACTAAAATCATGCGAAGGATTGGGATTTCTTTTTATTCTTCCGATAGTTTGGGCGCTTAATGTTTTTGAAGAAACATTTCTAAGTTGAACTAGCATACATGCTCTCGGTATATTTCAGCCTGTTGCTGGTCCTACTTTAAAAATTATCACATCAGTGTCTGAATTGTATTTAGATATATCTCTAAGTGAGAAATTATCTTTTTGTCTTAGACTTGATTCTTTATCATTTTGATCAAAATACTTTACTCAGGATAAAGAATGTTTCTCTAATTTCTTTATTATTAAATCAATGGTTTCATTGAATATTTTTTCTTTTTCAGGATCTTTACTAGCGTTATCAACTTGAATTAACATGGCGGCATTAATGCCCACTAAGCCCGGTTCATTTTTATCATCATTATATTGTTTTTTTATGTCCTTGAATTTTAAACAGGCTTGTTCGAGAATAACATCATTATCAATATAGGAAATGTCTTCATTATCTTCGATACCTTCATTAAAAATTTTTTCGCTTTTTAATAATCTGATTTTATCGTTAAATAAATCTTTTTCGCTTAGCTCAATAAGATCTAAACTCAAATCAGTTGGAGTTGCTGTCATTTTTATAACAAAATCAGCCCTTAATTGCATATTTTGTTCAAATGAAATTTCATCTTTTTTATTTTTTGAAGTGTCGGCGCCGATGTGAGCTTCATCACGAATATAAATTAATTTATAGTCATTTAGTTTTATTTCATCTAAAAAAGCCTCAATTGCATGTTGTTCTCTTAAAATTGAGTTAGCTTTAAATGATGCTCCGCCCATGATATAAACATTATTTGGTTTAGCAAAAAACTGATAATTTTTTTCTACTTTAGAATTTTTATTAATATTTGAAGGGCTTTCAATTCTTGTAATTTTTAAATCGTTATTTATTAAATATTGTTTATACTCATTGAAGTTTTCTTCCATTTGTTTTGGCAACTCAGCACTCGATAAAGTTGCAATAACAAAAACTAAATTTTGATTAAAATTAAATTTGTTTCATTCAATTAACTTATCAATATAGTTAATCATCATAAATGTTTTACCAGAGCCAGTTGGAGCTTTAAAATAAACGGAATTTTGTTTGTTTTCTTCTAAGCTATTTATGGTTTTATTAATTAAAGTATTAATAACTTTTTCTTGAGAATTAGTTAGATTCATTATCTTCTCTTTTCTCTGGTTTTAAAGATGATAAATCATTTAATAGATTAATATATTGTTGTTGATTGTTTTTATCTATTGAAGTTATTCCAAACTCTTTTAATACGTCAATTAATTTATTAGCTAAGTCTTCAATTTCAATATCTTTGTTTGCTGGACTTATATCATAGTATTTAATATTAAAGACATTTAAGTTTGCCTTATATGGTTCATTTTTCTTTATTCAATCAAAAGTTTCATTTTTAGTACCAACCCCGTGGTTTATTCTATAAAGTCTTTCATAGTTTACATCTATACCAATGTTATTTTCGTTATTTGTAACAAGAGTGAAGCTTCTATTGCCACCGTCTTCGCGATTTAATTCTAAAACCGCATGAGCTGTGGTGCCAGATCCGGCAAAGAAGTCAAGGACACGAATATTTTTTTTATCACTATGAAGCCTAATCAAATATTTTATTAATTTTATAGGTTTAGGTGTTTCAAAAGCATTTTTATATAGGATATCTCTTATTTCATTTTTTGAATCCTGTGTATGTCCCACAATTTCATAGCCCAAAATTGTCTTAGATATAATATCTCTAACATCAGATAAATATCTTTTTAAACCTGGCCTTTTTGTGGCATCATCTGGCAGGTATATCTTATTTTCTCTTATCAATTCATAAATCTTTTTTTCTGAAAATAATCACCCAGAATTTTCCGGGCACTTATAAACTTTTTTATTTCAGACAATGTCAAATTTATTATTAGAATTTCTTGTTAAATCAGCTATTTTATATCTTCCTTTTTCATCACTAAATTTATACATTTTATTATTTTTTTCATTGCGTTCTAAACGATTAAATTTAGTTACTATTTGCTTATTTTTTAAATAACACAGAATATAATCGTGATTAACAGAAACGTAATGATTATTACTTTTTGGAGAATAATTTTTTTCCCAAATAAAATTACAAACAAAATTCTCTTCGCCAAAAATTTCATCCATCAAAACTTTTAAATAGCCTTGCTCAGCATCATCGATAGAAACAAAAATAACTCCATCATCTTTGAGAAGCTCTTTTGCTAATTGTAATCTTTCATTCATTAAATTAAGTCAACCATTTCTAGAATATTTATCACGATAAATGAATTTTTTTGCCTTAACATCTTCATTATTATCTGCAATACTATTACCATCTTTTTTAGTTGATTCAGTATTATAAGGAGGATCAATATAAATTACATCATATTTATCAAGCGAAGGCAGCTCTCTCTCTCTCTCTCTCTCTCAATCACTATCAAATTCTTTAAAGCATCATAGTTTTCGCCGATGATTAATGTATTATCTTTGCTTTTGTTTTCGTCTAAAACAAAGCTAAGTTTTTCATCTTTTTCTAATAGCGCAACTGTTTGTCAATCACTTTCGGGCGCCACATCAAATCTAAACCCCGTTTTAATTCTTTGTGCAACAAATTGAAAAACATATTGTAGTTGTTTTTCGTCTTCTTGAAATTTTTCTAAAATTTTTATTGCCAGTCTTTTTTGATCTGTATTCAACTCTTTAGAAGAAATATCATCAATTTTCTGAATGTAATTTTTTAATAAACTCATTAATATCTCCTTATAGCTTATGATATTTAATTAATTTTACTAAATAAGAGAAATCAAAATAGATTAAAAGACAGTTTTTATTGAACAATTTAATCAATAGTTCTTTTTTATACAATCTTGTTTTCATAAATTAATAATATTTCTCTTATTAGATCTAATTTATTATAAAAATACATGCAACGGAAGTTAAATAATGTTTTCTTATATATATTTTTTATTTATATTTATATTTGCAAAATCTATATAAAGATTTTAAAATTTCAATATGAAATGTTTTTATGCAAAAACGCACTTTTTCTTATATCATGATTTAATTTAAATTAAGACATTATTCTACAGGTATCTTATTTAATAAATTATAAGAACTATAAATATCAATACATCAAAAAATAAAATAAATTGATATCTAATAAATACTGCTTCATAACTACTTTTTTAAATAAAACATTTTTATCAACTATAATGTATTTAATAATATTAAATTATTTAAATAATGAGAAATATTATGATTAGATGAATCATATTTACAATATTAAAATTAAACTTGTATATGATTACATTGTGGAGATATAATGAACCCTAAAAGTATTAAAGACAATATTCTTGAGCATTGAATAATGATTGAAAAACTTAGCGAAGGTAATTGAAATAAAAAAGATTATTGCGAGATTAAACTAGATAAACAAAACGATAATTATTATGACTATTTTAATACGATTTTAAAACAAGAAACTAAGCAAAAAAAGGAAAAATATTTAGTTTTTATTTTTAACACATTTAATTCAAAAGAACTAATTGATCTTCTAAACAAAAAACATAATACTAAAATTAATGATGATGAATTAGAATCAATAGGAAATAACAAATTCAGTTTTGCTATACGTTTTAATAATAATCTTGAAATAGAAAAACAATCCACTTTCTATACTTGAAGTGCATATATTAGAGAGACCAAGAGTGATTTAGAATTTAATTCTATGTCTAAATTTAAAGAAAAAGAACATGAACTTTCAGATGATATTGAAAATATATTTAAAAAGAAAGAAACCGAAGATTTAAAAGCATTTTTTAATAAAGCATTTCAAAAATTAATACAAAATTACAATATTGATGTTAATCTTTCCAGATATAAAATAGTAAATGATGATGAAGATGATGCCTTATTGCATTCATTTTTTATTGATGACTTAGTAGAAGCTAAAGGAATATCAACACAAAATCTAGACAAATATTTATCATCATCAAAAGAAGAAAATAGCAATGAATTAATAAAAATAAATTTAGATAATAAACAAGCTGATGGTATTAAACAAATCAAAGAAATTTTAGATCCTAAGAATTATCCATGTTCAAGATTTCCAAGCAATGTAGAATATGCGCTTTCATTAATGCAACAAATTGCAGTAAATCTATCGACAAGTAAAAACTATGAAAATATTAAAATGAAAAGTGTAAATGGACCTCCAGGAACAGGAAAAACAACCCTACTAAAGGATATATTTGCTGAGCTAATTACTCAACAATCTCTCGAAATATGCAAGCTAGATTCAAAGATAATTAAGGATGTTTTTTATAAAGAAATTAAAATTTTGCCTGCACAAATTGCAAATAAGAGCATTTTAATAGCAAGTTCAAATAATGGAGCTGTGCAAAATATAGTAAACGAATTGCCTCTATTGGAAAATGTTGACAAAGATCTAGCAAATGAGATAAAGAATGCTGATTATTTTTACAAAACTGCTAATGCAATAACTGAAGAAAAAAATAATAATGAAGGTATTTCCAATAAGCATAAAATCGCAAAAGAAAAATGAGGTCTTTTTTCATTAGAAGGCGGCAAAAAGAAGAATATTATAGAAATAATAAAAGCTGTCGAAAATATCATAAAAGAAATATACCAGCAAGAAAATAACAATTCAAATGTATATCGAGATTTTTTAAATTTATATAATGACATTAAAAAAGCACAAAATGATATACAAATGCACATAAACCTTTTAGCTAAAATAGAATTAGAAATACAAGCTTTAATTGACGATTTCATGAAGGATAAACCTGACGATAAATTTGAAAATAGAAATATTAATATTGAATCAATTAAAAACGCAATTAATGAAAGCCTAAAAGAGATAATAAACTTAATAAATAATAACCAAAATGAATTAAAAAATATAAACAAATCTATCGAAAATTTAAAACTGCAAAAACCAAGCTGAATAAGTAAATTATTTAAAACAAAGAAATACAAAGAATTTAATGAAAAATTAAACTCCTATTTAAACCAACGCGTTAAAATATGCGGCTCACTATTATCTCTCGAATCTAAAAAGAATAACATAGGCAAAAAAATCGATAGTATCAACAGAATGCTAGATCAAAAAAATAAAATCGAAGATTTTTTTATTAATAAGAAAATTAATAAATTTAATGCAATTAATGACAACAATGTATTTCAAAAAAGTAACCCATGATTTAACAAGAATTTTAGAATCAAACAATCAAAATTGTTTATTTTGGCGCTAAAAGTCAGAAGACAATTTTTATATGAAAACAGGGAGGCTTTAAAAAGCGCTGTCAAAATATGAAATAATAAAATCAAAGGAAAAACTATTGATAAATGCGAGTGTTTAGTGGAAGCATGAAATTGAATTAATATGGCTGTACCCGCAATTAGTTCAACCTTTGCAAGCATAAGGACAATGTATAAGAATTTTCCAAAAGAATCAATGGGATTTTTGTTTATAGATGAGGCGGGCCAAGCCGTTCCACAAGCAGCGGTAGGTGCAATTTTTAGAACGAAGAATATTATTGCTGTTGGTGATCCATCGCAAATTGAACCAGTTTCAGTATTAGACCAAAATACCTTAAAATGAATAAAAGAAAAATATAAATTGCCTTATGGTCTTAATAGCTCGGTGCAAGAAATTGTTGATAATCATAGCAAATATGGATTTTATAAGAAAAACGGAGATTGGATTGGCATACCTCTTTGAGTACATAGAAGATGTCTAAGTCCAATGTTTGATATTTCAAACGAAATTTCCTATGAAGGAAATATGGTCCAAGGAAAAGAAAACGGTAAACAAAAAAGCCACAATGGATTTTGGCTCCATGTTAAGGGAAAAGCCATAAACAAACATTATGTAAAAGAACAATATCAAGTTTTAAAAAAATATTTAGTTAAAATAAAAAACCGTGATGCAAATTTAAAAGATGTCTTTATTATTTCTCCTTTTAAAGCAATAGTAAATGAACTTAAGAGAAATCTCAACGATATAATTAATAAAAGGAATATAGGAACAGTACATACTTTCCAAGGAAAAGAAGCTAAAATTGTTTTTTTAGTGCTAGGTTGCGATAAAGATAGTATAAATTCTGCTCAATGAGCTGTTGGCAGCAATAATCCAAATATTATGAACGTAGCAGTAACACGTGCAAAAGAGGAGTTTTATATAATTGGTGACAAGGAAGTATATGAATCACTCAATAGTGATGTAATTAAAGCTTGCTTAAAACACCTAGAAATTGTAAATGAGCAATAAAAAATTATATGAATATTAAGTTTATTTATATATGTTTTAAATCCGAATCAAGTTATTTAAGAACCGATATTTTTCCTAGGTTTTTAATATAAGGATATTGTAAAAAAGAATCTAGTTATTTTTAATTTTAATAAAGAGCCCAAAAGGAATAATTTACAAATATACAAAAGATAGTCAAACACCTCTAATGAAAGCCCAACTAATCAATTTAGTTTTAGCAATGTTGAAGCACTAATTAAAAAATCTAAATTAAATGTAATAGAAGCAACAAAGAAAAAGCTAAAAATTTTTACAAAAAATAATAACCAAAAAGTAGAAAAAACTTTAACAGACTCGATAGAAAATAAAAACGATTTGTATACAAGCAAGTGTATGGTGATGAATGAATTGATAATTTGCTTAAAAACATAGTATTTGAAATTCAAATGATGACTTTAAAAAAAATGCAATTAAAAAATTAAATAAAAATCATAAATCTATTTTAATTTAAGGTGGATTTATGATTTTTTAATCTTAAAATTGGGAAAATAAAAATGAATTAAATAATTTTGATTTATATTAGAGACATTTTTGCAATAAATATATTTTTATTAGATCAAGGTCGTAAATTAGAATAATACTAAGTAGTAAAAAGTGCCTTTATAAATGCCTTGGCTTTGTCTAAAATTTTGGTCATAATTAGAGCATCAATCATGAAATTTTGCCAAAACAAAAAAAAAAAAAAAA